>JAXDMF010000372.1:0-9113 GCA_034666205.1 Gemmatimonadales bacterium | reverse complement strand
TACACGATCAGCAGTAGCACCCGGGGCGCCCGCTCGGTTCCCCGGTACCGGCGCCATACGTGAGCCAGCCAGCTCATCGCAGCGATGCTGAACGTCGAGACGGCATAGACCTCGGTCTCGTTCGAGTTCTGCCAGTTGGTAAAGGTGAACGCGCCGAGCATCGCCGCGGCCGCCGCCCCGCCCACGCGCAGCAGCCGGGCAGTGCGCTCCTCCAGATCCGTGGTGAATGCGCGGATCGACTCGTGGGCGATCAGGAAGAAGAAGCCGGCGCCCGCCGCGCTAAGGAGGGCGCTCAGGAGGTTGGTGCGCACGGCATACTCACCGACGGGGAACAGCATCGCCCAGACGTGAGCGATCATGACGAACAGGGGAGTGCCCGGGGGGTGAGGAATCCCGAGCGTCTTGGCCGCGGCGATGAACTCGCCGGCGTCCCAGAAGGTGACCGTGGGGGCGAGCGTGAGCACGTAGACCAGGAGCACCAGCGCGGCGACGGCACCTGCGGCCCAGTAGGGCGGACGGGCACCGCCGACGTCGCCGTACCTCGGTGGCGTCAGGGCGTGCCTCCCACCGCTCGGGCCAGGCTCAACGCCTCACGCGCAGCGGCGACATCATGGACACGGAAGAGTCGGGCGCCGCGCTCATAGGCGAGAGCGCAGGCAAGCGCGGTGGCACGGTCGCGCTCCTCCACCGGCAACCCGGTGACCGAGCCCAGAAAGCGCTTCCGCGAAGGGCCGACCAGGATGGGACGGCCGAGCGCTTCCAGCACGGCGAGTTGATCGAAGAGGACCGTGTTCTGCTCCACGGTCTTGGAAAAGCCGAACCCCGGATCGATGACGGTTGCGTCGGGGCCAACTCCGCCGGCTGCGGCCCGATCGAGCGCCGCGCGCAGCTCACTTAACACGCCCCCGACCACGTCGCCCGCATAATCGGCATGGGTGTACGACGCGACCTCGAGAATGGAACCGCGCGAATGCATCAGCACGACGCCCGCCCCCGCTGCGGCAATCGTTGCCGCCATTGCAGAGTCGAGCCGAAGCGCCGAGACGTCATTCACCACCGCCGCGCCGGCGCCGAGCGCGGCGCGTGCCACAGCCGCCTTCACGGTGTCGATCGACACGAAAACCGAGGGGTGCTCTCGGACCAGCGCTTCGATCACCGGGATCACCCGCCGGAGCTCCTCGGCAGCAGGGACTTCGACCGTGCGTCCCGGCCGGGTGGACTCCCCACCGACATCGATCATCATCGCGCCGGCACGCACCAGCTCCCCGGCATGCGCGAGCGCTGCATCGGTGCCCGCAAAGCGACCACCATCGCTGAAGCTATCGGGGGTGACGTTGAGTATGCCGACGAGGACAGGCTGGTCGAGTGAGAGCGACCCGCGGGCGGTCTGCCAGTGCCTGGCGGTCTCGCCAGGCATGGCCCGGCCGATACCGGCGGCCACCTGGGCGAGTGGCTTGGGCACCGTCCAGGGTCGGGCCAGTGCGCTCACCCGGGAGCGGCTGCCGGCGAGGATCGCCCACGAATCGCCGGTGAGAACCTCCAGACCCAGGCCACCTGCGAACGGGACCAGGGCCTCGAGGGCATCCTGGTCCAGTCCGGTCAGATGAAACGCGACCGTGTTGAGCGAATCGGCGGCGGTATCCGCTAGGGTTTCATCCCACCCGTGACAACGGAGCGCATCGCGCACTGCCCTGGGGGAGTGGAGCGCCAGCGGCGTAACATTCACGCGCCGGCGGGTTCAGCCGGGGGCGCTCCAAGGATCGGTGCCCGGGCCGGAGTAGCGCCCGGCTTCGACGCGGTATTGCTCGGTGCGACGGCCGGCTCGGCGGGAGGGAGAGTCCGCGGCGGAAGTGGCTGGTTCTTGACCAACCGGTCGAGGTCCTCGCGGTCGATCGTCTCACGATCGAGCAGCGCCTGGGCGATGCGGTCGAGCAGTTCGCGGTTTTCGCCCAGAATCGTCGTGGCCCGCGCGTAGGCCTCGTCGATCAGCCGCTTCACCTCATCGTCCACCATCTGGGCGGTGCGCTCGGAAATCTCCCGCCGCTGGGCGAACTCACGGCCCAGGAAGATCTCCTGTTCCTTGTCTCCCACGGCGAGCGGTCCGATCCGCTCGCTCATACCGAATTGGGTAACCATCCGGCGGGCCAGCCCGGTGGCCCGTTCGATGTCATTCCCCGCACCGGTGGTGATCTTGTCGGCACCGAACACGAGCTCCTCGGCCACCCGCCCGCCGAAGAACATCGCGAGACTGCCGATGAGCCAGTCCTTGGTGTAGTTGTGCCGGTCCACCTCGGGCAGTGAGGCCGTAAGACCGAGCGCACGGCCGCGGGGCACGATGGTGACCTTATGGATCGGATCGCTCCCCGGGATCTTGGTGGCCACGATGGCGTGTCCCGCCTCGTGGTAGGCTGTCAGGGTCCGCTCGTCCTCGGTGAGCACCAGGCTCCGGCGCTCGACGCCGAGCATGACCTTGTCCTTGGCGTCCTCGAAGTCCGACATATCGACCAGCGTCTTGTTGCGCCGGGCCGCGAGCACCGCCGCCTCGTTGACCAGGTTGGCGAGGTCGGCGCCGGCCATACCGGGGGTACCCTTGGCGATGGTGTCGAGCCGAACGTCCCCTGCCAGCGGGATCTTCCGGGTATGCACCCGGAGAATGCCCTCACGGCCGCGCACGTCAGGCGCATCGACCACGATCGTGCGGTCGAAGCGGCCGGGCCGGAGCAGTGCCGGATCGAGCACGTCGGGCCGGTTGGTGGCTGCAACGAGAATCACACCGTCGTTGGAAGCGAAGCCGTCCATCTCGACCAGAAGCTGGTTGAGGGTCTGTTCCCGCTCGTCATGTCCGCCACCCAGCCCCGCACCGCGGTGACGTCCCACCGCATCGATCTCATCGATGAAGATGATGCAGGGCGCGTGCGACTTGCCCTGCTCGAAGAGATCGCGTACCCGGCTCGCCCCCACACCCACGAACATCTCCACGAAATCGGAGCCGGACATGGAGAAGAAGGGCCGGCCGGCCTCCCCCGCCACGGCCTTGGCCAGCAGCGTCTTGCCGGTGCCCGGCGGACCGACCAGCAGGGCCCCCTTGGGAAGCCGACCGCCGAGCCGGGTGAACTTCTGGGGATCCTTCAGGAACTCGATGATTTCCTGGAGCTCGACTTTGGCCTCGTCGGCGCCGGCGACGTCTGCGAACGTGACCTTCGGAGTATCGCCCGCGAGCAGCTTGGCCTTGGATTTACCGAACGCGAAGGCCCGGCTACCGCCGGCCTGGAGCTGGCGCAGGAGAAAGAACCAGAGTCCCAGAATGACGATCCAGGGTAGCGCGGCGATGATGATGGCCGTGATGCCGCCCTTCGGTTCCTTGGCCAGGATGGGAACGTTGGCATCCTCGAGGCGCTTGATGAATACCTCGCTATTCGCCACCGGCAACAGCACCTGGAAGCTCTTGGCGCTGCGGCCATCCTGCGTCACCGGGCTGCGAAAATCGCCTTCCAGCCGCTTGCCATCGAACACTTCGACTCGCGCCACGTTTCCCTGGTCGAGCTGCTTGCTGAACTCGGTGTAGGAGAACTCCTGGGTAGGATTGCGCTGCCGGCTCATCATCTGAAAGAGCGCCAGCGCCAGTAGGCCCACCAGCAGCCAGAGGGCGAGGTTTTTGCTCAGGTTCCCCCAGTTGGTGCGAGGGGGCCGGTTGGGATGTCGGTCTGCCATTTATTCCAAGTCCGCAATGAACGGTAGATGACGGAAGTTCTCGGCGTGATCGAGCCCATACCCGACCAGAAAGGCCGGTGGCGCCCGGAACCCGACGAATCGGAGCTCCGGGCGCGGCTCGGGTGCCAGCTTCTTGTCCAAAAGCGCGCAGATGGCCAGGCTTCGGGGCCGTCGCGCCTCCAGCAACTCCATCAGGCGCTGCAGGGTCTTCCCTGTATCAATAATATCCTCCACGACGAGGATATGTTTGCCCTCGAGCCGGGTCTCGGGATCGTAGAGCAGCCGTACTGTGCCGCTCGACACCTTCCCATCGCCGTACGAGCTTGCCACCAGAAAGTCCACCTGAATCGGTCGCTCGATTTTGCGGACCAGGTCACTCAGGAAGATGAAGCTGCCCTTGAGGAGCCCGAGTACCAGGAGCTCGCCATCGGGGTAGGCCCGGGTGATCTCCCCGGCCAGCGCCTGGACCCGGGCCGCAATCATCGCCTCATCAAAGACGATCGATTTGACCGGGAGTCCTCCGGTACGGCGGAGGACCTCAGGCGTACTCAGCATCGACGCGCAGTGCCTCCGTTCCCCGGGCCGGGACACGAGCGTCAGAGCGGCAGACGCCCGGAATCCAGATGACATCGTCGCTCTGCACCAGTACCGGCCAGGAACCGCGCCGGCTTCGGGGCACCCGCACGTCCTGAAAACACCGGACAATCAGCCGGCGGCCGGTTCCGCCGAGTGGCTTGAGCTTCTCACCCGGTGCCCAGGAGCGTACGGTGAGAGAGTCGGGAGTGAACCAGGCACTCAGACCAATTCGATCCTGCTGCTCAGGGGCGGGCGCCAACTCCCAGCGGAAACGCCAGCGGCCCCACGCCCCTTGCCCCCGTCCACCCTCGAGGGTCCAGGCGTCCACCCGGGGAGCCGACTCGTCCGCCGCGAGGCGCAGCCGGCCAAAGGTCAGCTCCGCGGTCCATCGGGCGCCGAGTGGCACTCTCGTGCCGCTGACACCGCTCTCCAGCAGAGCGAAAATCCGGCCCAGTCGCGACGGGCCCAGCCGGCAACCGATGCGGCGCGCGGCCGCGAGCACGACGGCCTGCCCCAAGGCTGAATCATAGCCCGCGAGGACGGACGCAGCAACGGAAATTGCCTCTGCTTCGACCCGCAAATCGAGGTCCGGCAATGCGTCCAGCACCGCGTCCCAGGCGGCTCGATCCCGCGCCGCCTGGGCGGATACCCGGAGGAGGTTCGCATCCACTGCAGGCAGCCGCCCATCGAGGAGAGGCAGGACCTCGGACCGAACCCAGGAACGCAGGTGCCGGGAGTCGGCGTTGGCCGGGTCGAGCCAGGCGCTTAGCCCGCGCTCCTCCAGGTAGGCGGCCAGCTCGTGTCGGCGGAACGGAAGCAGGGGTCTCACCAGACTGCCGTTGACCGGAGCCATGCCGGCCAACCCTGCCGGTCCCGAGCCGGCAAGGAACCGCATGAGCACCGTCTCAATCTGATCATCCGCGTGGTGAGCAGTGAGGATCGCCTCCGCCCCGATTCGCGCACGTGCAGCCTCCAGCCAGGTGTAGCGCCCGGCTCGGGCAAGCGTCTCGCCGGCGGAAGGGCCCAAGTCGAGACGGCCACCCTCGAACGGGAGGGCGAGCTTCTGGGCGAGGGCTCGCACCCGCTCGGAAACCCGATGGCTGTCGGGATGGATGCCATGATCGACATGAGCGACAGTCAGCTCGAAACGGTGGAGATCCTGGGTACGGACCAGCAGGTCCAGGAGCACAACCGAGTCGGGGCCCCCGGAGACGGCCACGAGGACTCGTCCGGCGTCCAGACCAAGGTCAGCCAGGTGGCTGCGGAACCGCTCGATGAGGGTCATGGGTTGAAAATAAGCTGCGACAGCGAGATTGGCCTCAGCCGTGCACCATGAGCCCTGACTGTTGCCGCCCTCCCACAGATTGCACCGCCCGCGCCCCAGTCCGAGACCCCGGTCCTCAGTTCCGGCTCCCTCAGGCGGGCAGAAGTCTTGCGGCGTCACTTGAAATCAGTGGCGGACCATGCGATTGGTTCTACCCTGCTCCGGGGGACTCCTCCCCGCCCTGGAGCGTTCTGGAGATCCTGGATGCACGTTGGACCCTCACGAAAAAGTCTCACAAGGATTCTGCTGTGGGCCGCACCGCTGACCTGGCTCGGCTGCGGCGGCAGCGGAAGCACCGACATCGCCCTTCCGTCCTTGACCATCACCACGTCCACTGCCGGGGTCGAGCTCGATGCCGACGGCTATGGTGTCGCTGTCGATGGAGGCTCGCCGCAGGCCATAGGTCTGGATGCGACAGTCACGGTCGACCCACTCCCTGAAGGCCAGCACACGGTGGAGCTGTCGGGGGTGGCGGCAAACTGTTCGGCGGCCAACAATCCCCGCACCGTAACGGTGAGTGCGGGCGGGACGACCGCGGCCGACTTTTCGATCACGTGTGGACCCATTGCCGGCACCCTCGCAGTAACTACGACCACCGGCGGCGCGGGCTCTGACCCCGACGGGTTCTCGCTCACCGTTGATGGCGTCGACCGGGGAGCCATCGGCGTGAACGCCATCGTCAGTCTTGCCAGCGTCACCCCGGGCGTCCACTCGGTGGGACTGACTGGCCTGGCTGCTACCTGCGTAGTCGCGGGAGACAATCCACGCGGTATAACGGTCACGTTGGGCCAAGCCACTCCGGTGGGGTTCACGATCACCTGCGCCGCTCCCCCGCTGGGGAGCGGCAGCGTCCAGATCACCGCCACCACCACGGGGAGCTCACCCGATCCGGACGGCTACTCGGTGAGCCTGGACGGCGGAGATCCCCAAGCTATCGGCACCACTGGGACCCTGACGATCGGAAGCATTGCTGCCGGCTCGCACTCGCTTCAGCTCAGCGGCGAGGTGGCCAACTGCACCGTCTCCGGCGACAACCCGCGCGCGGTGACGATCAGCTCGGGACAAACTGCCACGGTCCAGTTTGCTCTCGCCTGCGTGACACCTCCACCGGGCAGCGGCAGCGTGCAGATCACCACCGCCACCACGGGGAGCTCTCTCGATCCGGATGGCTACGCGGTGAGGCTGGACGGCGGAAATCCCCAAGGTATCGGTATCAACGGGACCCTGACGATCGGAAGCATTCCCGCCGGCTCCCACTCCATTCGGCTGAGTGGCCAGGCGGCCAACTGCACGGTCTCAGGCGACAACCCACACGTGGTTACGGTCAGCTCGGGACAAATCGCGACGCTGACCTTTACGATCACGTGCGCGGGGAGCGGACCATCGCTCAACCTTCGCATCAGCAACCTTTATATCACCCAGAGCACCCAGAGCCTGGATGACACCGTACCGCTCGTGGCCGGGCGGTCCGGGTACCTGCGCGTGTTCGTGCTCGCCAACCAGAGCACTGGGTCGAAACCGACAGTCGAGGTGACACTTCGAAATGGCGCGACGGTTACCACAAGAACGATAAGCGCTCCAAATAGCCCGCCTCCGACCAGCGTACAAGAAGGCACGCTGGGGAGTTCCTGGAACCTGCCGATCGAAGCCGCCCTCATTCAACCGGGACTGTCGATCGTGGCTACGGTCGATCCCCAGAACGCGATCGCTGAAGCCAACGAAAATGACAATTCATTCCCGGCCTTGGGTACACCCCAAGCGTTGACTGTGAGTACGCCTCCCCCAGCCAAGATCCGGTTCATACCCATCCAGCAAGGCGAGGCCCCCGCAGGAGACGTCAACAACGGCAACAAGGATCAACTGGTCGAGCTGGCCCGCAGATTGTATCCGCTCAACGCGATCAGTACGGACGTCCACGCGGTCTACCAGGTAGCTGCTGGGCAACTGCAAGCGGACGCGACTGGATGGAACCAGGTCCTTTCCGACATCGAAGGGATGCGCGTAGCGGAGGGGTCTGATCGGACCTACTACGGGGTTGCCCGACTCGATTACCAGGTCGGGATAGTTGGAATGGGATTCGTGGGACTGCCATCGGCTCTGGGAACCGATAACCCTGCGGACGTCAAGAGGGTGACAGCGCATGAGCTCGGACATACGTGGAACCAGCTGCATACCCCATGCGCAAACCCACCCAATATCGATCCCGACTATCCCTATGGCACCGGCATAGGGGTGTACGGATTCGATGTCGGTGCGACAAGCCTGAAGCCTCCTTCAACTTCAGACATAATGGGCTACTGCTCCGACCCCTGGATCAGTGACTACATCTACCAGCGGGTAATGAACTATCGGGCAGCGAACGCCGCCGCCGCCGCGCAGGTCGCCGGATCCAGCAAGCAGTCCAGCCTGCTCGTTTGGGGACGCATCGTGAATGGGCAACCGGTGCTCGAGCCGGCGTTCCGCATCGTCACCCGGCCGAATCTGCCCGACAAGCCCGGACCATACTTCGTCGAAGGGGTTGCAACCGACGGCACCTCGCTCTTCAGTCTGTCGTTCGCGCCGGCGGAAGTGGCCGACGACCCGAGCGGCAGCCGCCATTTCGCGTTTGCCGTGCCCCTGAATCAGACGAGCGCTGCCCGGCTCGCTAGCCTGCGAGTGAATGGTCCGGGTGGCACCGCTGCGGCCACTTCTTTGTCGGTTGGGCGGATCGCACGGGCAGCGGTGCCCGACTCCATCAGCGTGCGTCGGGAGGCGGGCGCTGTCGCGCTGCAATGGAATACCTCGGCTCGACGCATGATCATGGTCCGGGATCCCGACACCGGCGAAGTGCTCTCCTTTGCCCGCGGCGGGAAGGCCCGAGTGAGGACTACGAAGGGAAGCCTCGATCTTGTCGTATCTGATGGGGTGCAGAGCGAGGCGAAGCGGGTCACTGTAGCCCGGTGACGTCTTGCGGGGACCGCCGGCGCTCGTTCTAGCTACGGGCGCCGGCTCTTTTTGCGGTCTTCGGCTCCACGGGTCGGTTCGATCGCCACACCCGGCTCCGTCCCTCAGCAATCTCTTCCATGCTCCGGCCCGTGGCCACCGAGACCTGGTTGTCGGCCGCCACATCCGAATCCGGCAGGGCATACTCGTCCCGGTGCTTGATCAGGAGCCATTGCGCCTTTCCGGGCCGATCTCGCCGCATGCGCACCAGCACCCAGGACCCCTTCAGCCGCTTACCGTTGAGCACGACCTTGAGATCGCCTTTGGCGTAGCCCCGCCGTAGCCCTTCCAGGGGATCGGGATCACTCCCGCCATAGGTGTAGGTGCCGCGATCCCAAAGCATGACCGTGCCACCGCCATATTCGCCCTGGGGAATGGTGCCCTCGAACTTGTTGTACTCGATTGGGTGATCCTCGACTTCCATGGCGAGACGCTTGACCGCAGGGTCCAGGCTGGGACCCTTGGGCACCGCCCAGCTCTTCATCACGCCATCGAGCTCCAGGCGAAGATCGTAATGCAG
>JAXDMF010000371.1:0-3360 GCA_034666205.1 Gemmatimonadales bacterium | reverse complement strand
GCCGGCGGAGCCCGGCTCCAACGCAAGCTCGAAGTCCTCTCCCGCCCGGAAGCGGGGGGAGGCTCCCCCGACGAGGTCGCCTTCAATGAGATTCATCGGAGGCGAGCCGATGAAGCCGGCGACAAATGTGTTGCGGGGCCGTTGGTAGAGCGCGGTAGGGGTGTCGATCTGTTGCATCTCTCCCCGGTTCAACACCACGATCCGATCGCCCAGCGTCATGGCCTCGACCTGATCGTGGGTGACGTAGATCATCGTGGTACTGAGCTGCCGGTGCAGTCGGGCTATTTCCCGCCGCATCTGGACTCTGAGCTTGGCATCCAGATTGGAGAGGGGCTCGTCGAACAGGAACACCTGTGGCTGGCGCACCAGCGCCCGGCCCAGAGCGACCCGCTGGCGCTCGCCGCCGGACATCTGGCGGGGGCGTTTCACCAGTAGCGCCTCGATGCCAAGCACCCGGGCGGCATCTCGAACCCGCTGCTCGATTTCCGGCTTGGGCAGCTTTCGGAGCTCGAGGGCGAACGCCATGTTGTCGTACGCGTTCATGTGCGGATAGAGCGCGTAGTTCTGAAACACCATTGCGATGTCGCGCTGCTTGGCGGGCAGCTGGTTGACCACCCTCCCCCCGATGTACAGCTCTCCTCCGGAAATCGACTCCAGTCCCGCGATCATTCGCAGCGTCGTGCTCTTGCCGCACCCGGATGGACCGACCAGCACCACGAACTCCCCATCGGCGATGTCGAGGTCGAGATCATGCACCGCCACATGCCGATGCCCCCCTTCGTCATATATTTTGCGGATCCCGACGAGCTTTACACTGGCCATGAGGAATTCCCGCCTCTATGGGTGACCCGATTCGATTTCCCGACGACTTCATGTGGGGCGCTGCCACCTCGGCCTACCAGATCGAGGGCTCTCCCCTCGCCGACGGGGCGGGCCCGAGCATTTGGGACCGTTTCGTGCACTCGCCCGGGCTCATCGCCAGCGGAGACACTGGAGACGTCGCCTGCGATCACTATCGGCGCTACCAGACCGATGTACAGCTCATGGCCGACCTCGGCCTCAACGCGTACCGCTTCAGCATTGCCTGGGGCCGCGTCCTCCCGAACGGGCGCGGCCGGCCCAACCCAGCCGGGCTCGACTTCTATAAGCGCCTGGTGGACACCCTGCTGGAGCATGCCATTCAGCCGTTCGTGACGCTCTACCACTGGGACCTTCCGGCCGCACTCGACGATGTCGGTGGATGGCTCAACCCCGACATCGCACCTTGGTTTGCCGACTACGCCCGGCTGATCTTCGAGGCCCTGGGCGACCGGGTCGGAATGTGGGCGACACTCAACGAGCCCTGGGTGATCACCGACGGCGGCTATCTCCATGGCACTCTGGCCCCGGGCCACCGAAATCTCTTCGAGGCTCCCATTGCCAGCCACAACCTGCTTCGAGCTCATGGGGCTGCCGTTCAGGCCTATCGGGCCCACGGAAAAGGACAGATCGGCTTGGTGGTGAACCTGGAGCCGAAGTATCCGGCCTCCGATTCGGCGGAGGACCTGGCCGCGACACGACGGTCGGACGCCTACATGAATCGGCAGTACCTCGACCCGGTGTTCCTGGGACAGTACCCCACGGAGCTGGAGGAGATTTTTGGTTCCGCCTGGCCGCGCACCGCTGACGGCGACATGCGCCTGATCCAGGAGCCCATCGATTTCCTCGGCATCAACTATTACACCCGGTGCCTCACCCGGCACGACGAATCCAAGCCGCCGGTGCAGGTCAGCGGGTTGCGAGTGGCCGAACACCCGCACACCGAGACCGGCTGGGAGGTCTTCGCGCCGGCGCTCACCCAGGTCCTGCTCTGGGTCAAGCAGCGCTACGGGGACATCCCGCTTTGGATCACCGAGAACGGCGCCGCCTTCTACGATCCGCCGAAGCCACTCGACGGCCGGGTCGACGACCCCCTGCGGGTGCACTATTTCCGAGAGCACCTCTCCGCCGCTTACGATGCTCTGATGCAGGGGGTAAACCTGCGCGGCTATTTCGCCTGGTCCCTGCTCGACAATTTCGAATGGAGCCAAGGCTACGCCAAACGGTTCGGTCTCTACCACGTGGACTTCGAGACCCAGCGCCGCACCG
Organism: Gemmatimonadales bacterium; assembly: GCA_034666205.1. Lineage (GTDB taxonomy): Bacteria > Gemmatimonadota > Gemmatimonadetes > Gemmatimonadales > GWC2-71-9 > CAVVWJ01. The sequence goes on along the minus strand of JAXDMF010000371.1, from coordinate 1,233 downwards.
CAAAAGCGAGCGCCCATTTCTATGCCGAAGTCATCCGAACCGGGGGAGCGGCTCTGGCGACGTCATCGGCCTCGCCGCCTTCCGTCAGTAGAACAGCGTGAGCTCAGCGGGAAGCTGCCGGATCACCACCTCCCGGCTTTCGATGACCTGAGCGGCTTGACCGTTCAACACGGCGCGCTGCACCGGACGCACACGAGGCGAGCGGAGCACGATTCCACCCGGCGGTACCCGAACACCAGTCTCTATCCGGACCGCCACACGATCGCCTTCCCCGCGCATGGAATAGGTAAGCGGCCCGAAGTAGGTGGAGAGTCTCCGGACGTTCACCCCCGGCTGCTCCATGACCCAGTTCTCGGCCAGCCCATCCCCCACGACGAGCGCGCTGTCAGCCTCTCGCTCGTAGGCGAAGAAGTCGAGCACCGATCGGAGGAAGTCGGATCCGACCCAGGTATGGGGCATGTCGCCGATGAATTTTGGCGTCCTCCGCTCATGCCATACCACCTCCGCCCAATGTCGCCAGCCTGAGGGGCGGCGATCCTGCAGGAACCAGTCGAGCGCCTCGTGGGCACGATCCTTCCAGCCCAGGCGGAGCATGGTTCCCACAGTGCGCAGCTCGTACGGCGTATAAGCATCCCACGGTTTGGTGCCGTCCCGACGCGCCCGAAACTCCTCCCAGTAGCGCTCGAACGTGCGCCTCAGGGCAGCCTTGGGCAGGTGGTCGAGCTCCCCCACCGGGGCGACCGCCACGGTGGTCGAGGTAGCGTCGAAGTCGCCCAGTTCCACCGATCCGGGGATGAAATCGATTCCCCTTGCGACCATTGCCCGCTCGATCGAGGCGTAAAGATCCCGGCGAAACTCGTCGCGGAGCCCGGCGATCCTGGCATGGTCCTTTTCTCGGCCCAGGACCTCGGCGATATCGGCCGCATCCTTGAGCCCCTTCAGGGCGAAGAAATCGTCCCAGTAGGAGTGCATCGCCTTCGCCGAGTATCCCTCGTGGCTGATCGATTGGGGCAGCAGTCCGCGAAAGGCGAGGCTCTCGGGCGTCTGGTACGCCGGCGTCATCCGGGAGTGACGCAGCGAATCGATGTACTGCACGGCGGCCGTCACGTGGGGCCACATCCGCTCGAGAGTTGGCCGATCACCGGTGTGACGGTAGTACTCCATCGCAAGATAGATCAGCTGCCCATGGCTGTCGTTCTCGGGGACCGGATCCGCTCCCCGTGAGTCCACGCA
>JAXDMF010000370.1:0-9035 GCA_034666205.1 Gemmatimonadales bacterium | reverse complement strand
GTGGAAGCTGAACGCCCTCAGAGCGGGGACGCCGCCGATCGACGGCACCGAGGTGTTCGTGCTCGGAAAGCCCGGGCTCTACGAGGAAAAGGGCGAATTCCAGTTCATCGTTCAGCGCATCATCCCGACCGCGGCCGTGGGCCGGCAGCAGCAGGAGCTGGAGCGGGTCAAGGCGGCGCTGCAGAAGGATGGTCTGTTCGAGCCCGGCCGGAAGAGAAGGGTACCGGCCTATGCTTGCACGGTGGCGCTGGTCACCAGTCCGGACGGCGCCGCGATCCATGATGTCGTCACCGTCACCCGGAAGCGGTGGCCCTGTGCCAGGATTCTGGTCATTGGAGCCCGGGTTCAGGGCGACGGGGCGGTGCAGGAGCTGGTGCGGGCGCTCGCGCTGGTGAACCGGATCCCGGGGCTCGACGTCTGCATCGTCGGCCGGGGGGGTGGTGGACGTGAGGATCTGGCCGCGTTCAACAGCGAAGCGGTATGCCGGGCCCTCGCCGCCGTGCGGGTGCCCACCATATCGGCGGTAGGGCACGAGACCGACATTTCGCTCACCGATCTTGTCGCCGACATCCGCGCGGCAACCCCGTCGGCGGCCGCCGAGCTTGCGGTGGCAGACCGGCATGACGTGCTCCGGCTGGTGGACGACCTCTCGCTTCGCCTCGCGGCAGGGCTCAGCGGCCGAACCCGGCTCGCCTCCGAGCGGTTAGCCCGCACCGGCGACCGGCTCCAGGCGGGAATCGAAAACGTGCTCGAATCCCGCCGCAACCTGACGGACCGGCTCGGCGCCCAGCTGGACGCACTGAGCCCGCTCAAGGTGTTGGGCCGTGGTTACGCACTGCCGGTGGCGCACGATGGCCGCGTGCTGAAGCGTCAGGCCGACTTCGTAACCGACCAGAGGTTTCGTTTGCGGGTAAGCGATGGCGATGTTCCCGCCCGCGTGGAGTGAGACGATGCCCAAGCCGACCGTGGTGCCCGCGGACCCGCCCCCCTTGGCCGATGAGCTGGCCCGGCTGGAGGAGATCGTGCGTAAGCTCGAGGGGGATGACGTCGAGCTGGATGCCGCCCTCGCGCTGTTCGAAGAGGGTGTCGCCCGGCTCCGGGCGGCACGTGAACGTCTCGCGGACGCCGAGCTCAAGGTCCAGGCTGTTCTCGAGGCCGCCGACGGCGACATCAGGCTGACTGACCTCGATGGCTGAAACGGCCGCCGGCGCGAAGGCGACGGACCTGCTGTTGGAAGCACGAGAGGCGATCGACACGCTCCTGGGCGACTGGTCGGAGCGCCTTGGCGCCGAGATCGGGGGCCGCGACGGCCAGGCGCTGGCGTACGCGCTCAAGACCCCGGGGAAGCGGGTGCGCGCGGCGCTGCTGCTCGCGGCGTATCGATCGGTTGGAGGCCACTCCCCGGGGATCGCCGGCATTGCCGCCGCAGTCGAGACGGTGCACGCCTACTCGCTGGTGCACGACGACCTGCCCTGCATGGACAACGACGATCTCCGCCGCGGCCGTCCTACTACCCATCGGGCCTTCGACGTTCCCTCGGCTACACGAGCCGGCTATCTGCTCGTGCCGGTTGCGGCCCGATTGCTCGCGGTTGGGGCCGCGGAGCTGGACCTTTCCGCCGGGTCGCTGCGCCGCATGGCGGCCGAGCTCTTTCGTGCGGGCGGTGCGGAGGGGATGGTCGGGGGTCAGTGGCTCGACCTCGAGGCGGAGCGGCGGACTTTGTCGCTCTCCGAGCTGACCGGCGTTCACCGGGGCAAGACCGGCGCCTTGATCCGAGCTGCGTGCGTGCTGGGTGGCTTGGCGGCTGAGGCCGATGCGGCCGCGTTGGCCGGCCTCACTGCCTTCGGAGAAGACATCGGACTCGCGTTCCAGATCGCCGATGACGTGCTCGATGCCACCGGCACGAGCGACGAGCTGGGCAAACCCGCCGGGCGCGACGCCGAGCTGAAGAAATCCACGTACGTGGTTCTCTGCGGCGTCCACGGGGCTCGGCGGGAGGCCGAGCGGCTCGCCCGGAGCGCCGTATCCCACCTGGATCGCGCCGGTGTTCCGTCGGGGGCACTGGGGGCCTTGGCCGGGTATATTGTTAGTAGGAGTTCGTAGCGATTGTCATTCCGAGCGCAGCGAGGAATCTGCTCCACCGGTCCCTGGGGCCAGCGGGCTAGATTCCTCGCTGCGCTCGGAATGACAGGGCTTTGACATCCCAAACCCGATCCCTATGTCTCTGCTCCCGACCATTAAATCCCCCGAGGACCTCAAGCGCCTCCGCCGCGACCAGCTCCCCGAGCTGGCCCAGGAGATCCGCAACCGGCTCATCGAGTGCTGCTCGATTACCGGCGGCCATATCGGGGCCAGCCTCGGCGTGGTCGAGTTGAGCATCGCCCTCCTCTACGAGTTCGACTCGCCGGCCGACAAGATCGTCTGGGACGTAGGGCATCAGGCCTACGCCTGGAAGCTCCTCACCGGCCGGAACGAGCCATTCCCCACCCTGCGGCAACGGGACGGGATCTCCGGCTTCCTCAAGCGCACTGAAAGCGAGCACGATCAGTTCGGCGCCGGTCACGCGGGCACCGCCATGTCGGCGGCGCTGGGCATGGCCACCGCGCGGGATCTCAAGGGGGAGCGGCACAAGGTGGTCGCCGTCGTGGGCGATGGCGCGCTCACCTGCGGGCTCTCCTACGAGGGGATGAACAACGCGGGTCATTCCGAGCGTGATATCATCTTGATCGTAAACGACAACGGGATGTCCATCTCGCCCAATGTGGGCGCCATGCCCAAGATGCTGGGCCGCATTGTCGCCGATCCCCGGACCAACAAGCTCCGCGAGCGGATCAAGGGGATGACCTTTGCCCTCGGCGGAGTCTTCGGCGAGGGACTCGTGGACTTCGCCCGCAACGTAGAGGAGAGTGTCAAGAATCTTTTCTCGCCCGGTATGCTGTTCGAGGAGCTCGGCTTTCGCTATTTCGGCCCAATCGATGGGCACGATCTCCCGAAGCTCTGTGACACACTGCGGTTCGTGGGTGGCATGGAAGGACCCCGGGTAATTCACGTCATCACCCAGAAGGGGAAGGGATTCTCTTTTGCGGAATCCAACCAGGAGAAGTGGCACGGACTCGCCGCGTACGACCCACTGACCGGTGAGGCGCGAAAGAAATCAAGCGGCCCGCCGACCTGGACTCAGGTATTCGGAGCCGGCCTCACCGCGCTCGGGGGCGAACACCCCGAGCTAGTGGCGATCACCGCCGCAATGCCCTCGGGGACCGGCACCAGTGTGTTTCAGGAGAAGTACCCCGAGCGTTTCTTCGATGTCGGAATCGCCGAGGGCCATGCGGTGACCTTCGCCGGGGGCCTGGCCACCCAGGGTATCCGTCCGGTGTGCGCGATCTACAGCACGTTCCTCCAGCGGGCCTACGACAACGTCATCCATGACGTCGCTGTGCAGCACCTGCCGGTCATCTTCGCCATGGACCGTGCGGGGCTGGTAGGTGAGGACGGTCAGACCCACATGGGGCTGTACGACATCGCCTATATGCTGGCTGTCCCCGGCATGACCGTGACCGCACCAAAGGATGGCGATGAGCTGATCGGGCTGCTTCGTACCGCGCTCGCCCATGACGGCCCCTTCTCCACCCGATATCCCCGTGACAAGGCGCCGGCCGAGCCTCGCCCCGCGTCCGAGATTCCGGCAGTGCCGTACGGTACCTGGGAACAGCTGCGCCGGGGCAAGGACGTAGCGATCCTAGCCGCGGGTACAATGGTGCTCCCCGCGGTGCAGGCGGCCGATCTCCTGGCCGAGGACGGCGTGGACTGCGCGGTGGTGAACTGCCGGTTTCTCAAGCCGATCGACTCGGCGATGCTCGAGGCCCTAACCCGGCAGCATCGGACGCTGGTGACAGTGGAGGAGGGCACGATCGTCAATGGATTCGGCGCCTACCTGGCCGAAACGCTCCAGACCACACACCCCGAGGTGCGCGTCGTTGCCCTTGGCGTGCCTGACCGTCTCATCGAGCAGGCCCCCCGTGCCGAACAGCTCGACACGTTTGGCCTGACAGCGGCCGGCATCGCACGGCGCATTACGGCGTTGCAGCACGAGGAGAGCCTCGAGGCCCGATGAAGGTCGGCGTCGTCGGGAATCCGAGGTACGGGGACCTCAAGGCAGTCCTGCAGCATCTCGCCATCTCGGCTCCGGATCGCGGCATCACCCTCTATAGCGAGCCCCGCCTCCAGCCGTTCTGGAACCGGGATGTTCCCTCGTTCGAGGGCGTCGATCTCGACGCGCTGCTCACCTTCGGGGGCGACGGGACGTTGCTGCGTGGGGCTCGTCTGCTCGGCGCGCGCGAGACCCCTATCCTCGGCGTCAACCTGGGGCGCGTCGGATTTCTCACCACGGCCACCCGCGACTCACTCGATCCCGCCCTGGATGCGCTGGTGGCCGGACGATACGAGATCGAGAAGCGCCAGGCGCTCCGCGCCGCTATCCGGGACCCCGAGGGAGAGACCCGGGCCACCCAGATGGCGATGAATGACATCGCGGTGCACAAAGGCGGCGTGGCTCGCGTTATCCGGGTGAACGTCTTCATTCAAGGCGAGAACGTCGGGCCTTATAGCGCGGATGGCATCATCATCGCCACGCCCACTGGTTCGACCGCTTACAGCCTGAGCGCAGGCGGCCCGATCGTCGTACCGGGCGTCGAAGCGATGGTCGTCACTCCGATTGCAGCGCACACGCTCGCCGTACGGGCCCTCGTGGTTCCCGCCACGTATCGCATCGTGATCGAGCCGATGGCCGGGTGGGCCGACGATCTGCTCGTCTCGTTCGACGGCCAGACCGGTACCACGCTCGCGCCGGGGGAGAGTGTAGACGTATGCCGCGCGGATCACCGGGTGTGTCTCATTCGCCTTGGCGGGGAGGGATTTTTCGAACGAATGCGGCAGAAGCTCCACTGGGGCGATCTGTCTGGCAGGGAAATCAAGGATTGACGGTCGCCGTCATCCTGAGCCCATTCGCTGCGCTCAGGGCATGCTGCGCGAAGGATCTCTCAGAGTGCTAACCGAACTCCGCGTTCGAGATCTCGCCACCATCGCCGATGTCACCCTCCAGCTCGGCCCCGGCCTCAACGTGATCACCGGTGAGACCGGCGCGGGGAAATCCATGCTGGTGGATGCCCTTGCGCTGCTCCTGGGGGAGCGGGCGGCAAGCGGCGGCGTTCGTCCGGGTGCTGCAAAGTCCGTCGTCGAGGGCGCGTTCGAAGGGATCGATGCCGGTACCCGCCGGCAGATCGAGGAGCTGGGGCTCGACGTCGAAGAGGGCCGGGTGGTGGTGCGGCGCGAAGTCTCCGCCGAGGGGCGGTCGCGGGCGTGGGTCAATGGCAGCCCGACCACCGCGGCGGTGCTGGCGGACCTCGGTGCACTGCTGGTCGATCTCCACGGACAGCACGAGACCCAATCGCTCCTGCATACCGAAGCTCAGCGGGACATCCTCGATGCATTTGCGCACGCCGAGGCCGAGCGGGAAGCCGTGGCTGAGGCGCACGCCACTGTGGCGGCACTCCGGGCCGAGCAGTCGGCTCTCGTGGCCCGGCGCGATGAGGTGCGCCGCCGGGCGGACTACTTGCGCCATGTCGTCGACGAGATCGACGCCGCCAGGATCAAACCGGGCGAGGATGAGACGCTTCAGGTGGAGGCCCGACGCCTCAGCCAGGCCGGGGCGCTGGTCGAACAGGCACAGCGGATCGTCGAGGTACTCGAGGGGGATGCCGGCAACGCGCTCGGTGCGCTCGGTCTGGCAAATCGGGCGCTGGCGAGCCTCGAGAAGGTAGACCCCACGACCGGTGAATGGCGCGAGCTGCTGGATGGCGCGTACGCCAATCTTTCCGAGCTGAGCCGGCTGGCGACCGAGTACGCCGGCTCGGTCCAGGAGGACCCGGACCGGCTGGCTGGGGTCGAGCGGCGTCGCGACCTGCTGTTTCGGCTCACCAGCAAGTACGGCGCGACGCTCGAGGCGGTGTTGGCAACCCGCGATGAGGCGGCCGCCGAGCTGGACCTGCTGGACACAGCGGACACCGACCTGCGCGGGCTGGCGGCCCGCCGGGACGCAACCGAGGCAGCCCTCCGGGCCGCGGCTGATGCGTTGAGCGCGCGGAGGGCTGAAGCTTCGGATCGGCTGGCGCGCGGTGTGAACCGGCTGCTGCCTAAGCTGGGACTGGCCGGCGGGAAGCTGTCCGTCCTCCTCACCCCACTGGAGGAGCCCGGCCCACACGGACGAGAGAGCGTGCAGCTGCATGTCCAGCTCAACGTCGGGCTGGAGGCCAAGCCGCTGGCCAAGGTGGCGTCAGGCGGTGAGCTCTCCAGACTGATGCTCGCGCTCAAGGTGGTGCTGGTGAAGCACGATGCCATTGCGACGCTGGTGTTCGACGAGGTGGACCAGGGGATTGGGGGCGAGACCGGTGCCCAGGTGGGATCAGCGCTTGCCGAGGTCGCGGAGCGGCATCAAGTGCTGGTCATCACCCACCTGCCGCAGATCGCCGCCCGAGCGGACAGCCATCTGGTAGTTTCGAAAGAGGCACGGCGCGGGATCGCCACCAGCGACGTGCAGGTGCTTCATGGCGAGGACCAGATCAACGAGATCGCGCGCATGCTCGGCGATGCGGAGGGCGAGGCCGCGCGGCGGCATGCCCAGGCGTTGTTGCGAAGCCCCGCAGTAGCAAAGCGACGGTAGGGCCTCTCCTCACCAGATCCCGAAATACACCCTCAACTGCGCTGCCAACCGGTGGGTGTCGGGCACCCTCCCGCCGCCGGCCCGCAGCACCCGCTCGTAACTCCAGCTCGCATCCACCGGTAGTCCAGTCCCGCCCGGCCGCAGCCCGCCGGGGTTGCCGTAGGTTATTCCAACCGAAAGCACCGTAGCGTTCGCGCTGCTCTCCTCTGCCAGCACGCTCGGGTCAACTCCCGGGATCGCCCCGCTCGGTGTGGCGTACGCCACCACATCGGACTTTCGAGACCAGTGCTCCAGTCCCGCCTGGAGTGCAAGCGTTCGGGCCAGCCGGTAGAAAGGCCGCACCCCGAAAGCCAGGATGTCACCGGGATTGCGTCGCACGAGGGCTAGCCGCTCGGGACCGACCAACGGCTGGCTTGGAGCAGTCACCCGCACCAGGATGTCCGAGGGAAGCTGTCGCACGTAGCTGCCGCTGAGCCGCGCGCCCAGGGCTCCTGAGCCAATGTCAGTCGTCACATCCACCTGGATGTCCGTGTGCCCATCACCAGTCCCGATATCGAGTGGATTATCACTGCGGTCGCGACGACCAGTTGGAAAACGAACCAGGCCGGAGATCGCGGTCCGAAAACCGCCGCGATGCGTGCCGACGTCCCAGTGGTCGATCAGGGTAACTGCGGCTCCTGCTTCGGCGTCACCGCGAAAGGTCAACGGTCTGTTGCTGAGCCTGAGGCCGAGAGAGCCGGTGAGAAACTGCTCGAATCCGGCCTGATCCAGCACGGCGTCCGGGAGCACTGGAAGAGCGGTGAAGCCGGGCACGTTCAGATTAGTCTCGAGCGTGCTCTGAAGGGTCGTGACCCGGGCGTCAAGCGCGGTTCCGGCGCCACTCGTCGCTGTGGGTACAAAAGGCGAAGCGGTGGCCGGATCGGCGAGCAGACCGAACAGGTCGGCCCTCAGCGCCGCAGCATCGGCCAGCGTTGCTACCGCCAGTGCTCGCTGAGTCGGATTGGCGTCGTAGTCGCCGGCCGCGAGCTTGCTCCCGAGATCGGCTAACGCCGCGTCGAAATCCGCGAAGAACGAAAGCTGGTTGATCTGGCCGGGGTTGACACCGGCATCCGTCGAGGCGGGATCCAACTGCATCCGCGACTGCACGCGCGTCCGGACCAGGGGTATTCGTCCGAAGATCGTGATCGCGTTGGTAAGGCCGAGACTCAGGCCGAGGAATCCGGTCCCGACGTCGGCATGCGCATCGGTCGCCAAGGCGCCTAGATTGATCCGGTAGCCTGGGTTCCCGATGACCCGGCCGATCAGCGCATCGGCGTTGGCGAGGGTGGGGATGCGGTCACTGCCCAGAGCCCCGCTGGAGAGGTCGGCCGCATAGCCCTCCAGATGCCCGGCGCGGAAGCGCCGGTCGAACGTCTCCAGCGAGCCGTCCAGCTCCAGCCGCACCACGCCGCTCGGTACTCCGACCGGAACGAGCTGCGCCCATACCCGCGCTGGTACGATCAGGCAGGCGACAAAACCGAGGCGCCGCACGCAATGCCCCACAGTACCTCCCAAGAGAAGCCAGCCGGCGTCAAATACGCGTCATCGGCAAGGCTGGCAACTTCGCTGTTTACGACCGGCTTTGCCAGCAGGCCCACGGTGATCGCTTCGGCACCGGGCCGGGTCAATCTGATCGGGGAACATACCGATTACAACGGCGGTCCCGTGCTACCGGTTGCGGTCGAGCGCCGCACCGCTGCGGCCGCGCGGGCGGCGGACCGATGGCTCCTGCTTTCCGATACCGAGCCTGGCATTCAGGACGTCGCTATCGACGCGCCGATGCGCCGGGGGTGGACCGACTACGTCGTCGGTGTAGTTCGCGAGCTGCGTTCGCTGGGCGCGGCGCCGGCCGGTGCGGAAATCGCCGTTGCCACGACGCTCCCGATCGGTGCCGGTCTCTCCTCGTCGGCTGCCCTGACCGTCGCCCTGGTAAAGGCGCTGAGCCTGTTGGCCGGCCGGCGACTCTCGCCGACACAGGTGGTGGAGGTGGCATTTCGGGCGGAGTATCACCAGGTGGGAGTGCACTGCGGCCGGATGGACCAGACCGTCGCGACGCACGCCGAGCCGCGCACCGCGCTGCTGTTCGATACGGCCAGCGGAGCACTGCGGCAGGTGCCATTCCTGGACCGGCTCTGGGTCATCGAAACCGGCGTCTCCCATCTCCTCACCGACGGCAGCTTGAACCAACGGCGCCGGGAATGCGAGGAAGCGCTGGCCTTTTGCCGCGAGTGGCGTCCTATGCTGCAGCACCTCGCGCAGCTCTCGCCGTCGGACCTGC
>JAXDMF010000369.1:0-9283 GCA_034666205.1 Gemmatimonadales bacterium | reverse complement strand
GCCGATATCCAGGTTGAGCAGGTGGCTCCCTTTGGCCTCCTCACCCCGGATGCCCCACAGCTCTTCGGCCTGAGCATTCCAGGCCAACAGCCGAAGCTCGCGGTCCACGACGGCCACCCCACCCTTGGAGCTGGCGAGCACCGACTCCAGAAACGCGTTTGCCGCGTTGAGGTCCTCTCCCCGCTGGCGGAGCTCGTCATTCATGGTCTGGAGCTCCTCGTTGGTGGATTGGAGCTCCTCGTTCATGGTCTCCAGCTCCTCGTTGGTCGACTGCAGCTCCTCGTTGGTCGTCTCCAACTCCTCCACCGTGGACTGCAGCTCCTCGTTAGTGGTCTCCAGCTCTTCGTTGGTGGACTGAAGCTCCTCATAGGCGGTCTCCAGCTCCTGGTGCGACCGCTCCAGCTCTCGCTGGAGCCGATGGTTTGCCGTGACATCGGTAAAGGTGATGAGGGTCCCGAGAAGTTCGCCCGTCGAGTCCGAGAGGGGAGCAATGTTCAGATCCAGCCAGCGACTCTCATTCCCATGGGGGTGCCACTCGATCTCCTTGACCGTCATCGGCCGACGTTCGGTCTCCACCTCCTCGAGGAGCGAGCGGAGCTCCACCGGCCGGTAGGAAATCTGGAGATCTCGCAGGGGACGGCCCACCTCGCCGCCCCGCATGTCGAACAGCGTCCGGGCACGGTCGTTGATCAACGCGACCTGACCCGCCGCATCCACCAGCATCTGCGCGACCGGGCTGGCTTCGAGCGCGGCGTTGCGTACCCAGCTGTCGATCTGGGATTCGACATCTACTACGGTGGCGGCCGGCAGGGGGGCGACGCGATCCGGGAATGCGCCATGAGAGCTCTTGCGCGAGAGCCTCCGCTTGAGGTCCACGGAGGCGAAGGCGTGGCCATGCGTCATCAAGGTCTCGGCCCGGCCGAGCAGGACGAAGCCGCCGTCGTTGAGGGCGAAGAAAAGCCGCTTCAGCACCCGCGCCTGGGTTTCCGCATTCAGGTACATCAGGGTGTTCCGGCAGGTGAGCAGATCGATCCGGGAGATCGGCGCGTCGTGGATGAGGTCGTGCCGGCCGAAGATCACCTGTCTGCGGAGTTCCTTACGGAAGACGTGAAGCCGGTCACTGGGCTCGAAATACTTGTCCACCAGCTCGGGTGGGACGCTCTCCATCTGACGGTCGGTAAACGCGGCGTGACGGGCGGTGTTGAGCGCGTCGTCGTCCACGTCGGTGGCGTAGACCTTCACCCGCTCGCGGAACTGCTCCTCCCCCAGCTCCTCGCTCAGCACCATGGCGAGGGTGTAGGCCTCCTCGCCGGTGGCGCACCCCGCGCTCCAGACCCGGATGGACTCACCCGGCGCCTTCGCCGCCAAGATCTGCGGTAGCGCGAGCCGTCGCACCGCATCCCATGCCGGCGGATCGCGGAAGAAGCTGGTGACATTGATGAGAATGGTGTTGAAGAGGCTGGCGAACTCGTCTGGATGAACCTCGAGATAGTCCTGGTACAGGGCAAAGTCGCCTAACCCGACCGTGTCCATCCGCTTCCGGATCCGCCGGGCGAGGGAAGCCGGTTTGTAGCCATGGAAGTCGAAACCGCGCGCGGCTTGGAGATAACCGAGCAGGGCATTCCACTCAGGACTGGTTTCAGGTGGAGCGTCATCCACCGCCGGTTGTTCGAAAGCGGTGTGCGCCATGTCCGCCGAGTCCTTGACTTCCTGGTTCATGGTTCACCCTACCCCTGCCGCCGCGACTTCAGCGCCAGTTTCGATGCGAATACCCGAATTCAGGACACTACGGATCACGGATGCGTGGTGCTCGGCATCCATCGCCTGCTCGGTAAAGGACGAGGCGCTGTAACGATGGCCCCTGCCGTCTGCCCTGGCAGCCAGACGGCGCGCCAGCGCGGAGTGCTCTTCGAGCGCGCGCAACCCCGTCCACAGCGCCGCCTCGAGCTGCTCGGACTGATGGAGCAGCAGCGCCTCGGCGCTGTAGGCATGGCCTACCCGGCAACGAAATTGGACCAGCTCTTCATCGTTTATCTCCCAGAGCACCCCGTGGCACTCCGGGCATGACATGGTAGATGGTTGGCCGGGCTGCCGCTGCCGGTCGGATATGGCGATCTCCTCCGCGTTCGCATCCGAGGTGGGTTCTTCAGACATGCCACTAACCTCCAGAGACTCCGCAGGCCGGCTGGCCAGGTGGGCCACCAACGCGGAAATTTCTTGAACGGGGAGGACGTGGTCTACCGCCACATGCTCGATGGCGCTCCGGGGCATACCTTGATAGAGGGCGGTTTCAGGATCCTGTACCATGGCCAGACCACCCCGCTGCTTGATTCTCAACAGGCCCGCGGTGCCGTCATTCAGGTTGCCGGAGAGAACCACGCCAACAACACGGGGTCCATAGCTGAGGGCGGCCGTGCGGAAGAGGGGGTCCAGGGCCGGCCGATGACCGTTTTCCTTGGGCCCACGGGTGAGGCGCACATGACCATCGGACACGTGCAGGTGGCAGTCGGGAGGGGCTACGTAGATCCGACCCGGCTCGATGGACTCTCCATCGCACGGGTGGTGGGCGGGAAGCGGCCCAGACCTGTTCAAAATGTGCGGGAGCGTGCTCCTTACCGAGCCAGGGAAATGCACGACCACAAAGATGGAGCCCGGAAAATCCGGCGGCAGACCACCAACGAAATCGGCGAGCACCTCGATACTGCCGGCGGACCCACCGACCACCACAACATCCCGCCCTGCCATTGTCTCTCCCAGTCAATAGAGAAGTTATCCTGATGTGCAGACTACGGCAAACGAGGCGCGGCGTTTGTGCCCTGCCTCACGACGTGCTACCTCTTGTGAGGGCCATTTTGGCGTGAGACGATCGGCCTAGGGGAAATCCCGACCTCCCTGAGCGGCCTTTCGATCCGCTCGAGAGACAGGATAGGGGCTGCTGCGCAGCCACCATTCGGGCCCGCGCGGGCCCAGTTGATCGATCATATGATTATTTTCTAGTCAGGCGCCGCCCTACTGCCGCCACGCTGAACCGGCCACCACTGTCGCACTTCGATCAGGGGGGATCATGCAGACCGGCACCGCCCGAGCCGCCGAGACCGTCACCGATACCTTCCCAATCAACGGGACGGACTACGTCGAGTTTTATGTGGGGAATGCCAAGCAGGCGAGCCACTATTACCGGACGGCCTTCGGCTTTCAGCTGGTGGCCTACCGGGGGCCGGAAACCGGCACCCGAGACCGGGCCTCATATCTCCTCCAGCAGAACAAGGTCCGCCTCATCCTGACCTCTCCGATCGCCCCGGACCATCCCGCCGCGGCTCACGTGGCCAAGCATGGCGACGGCGTGCGGGATATCGCGCTCTGGGTCGATGACGCGCGGGAAGCCTTCGACGTAGCGGTGGAACGGGGCGCCCGCCCAGCGCAGCAGCCGACCGTGCTCAAGGACGACGCCGGTGAGGTGGTGGTGGCTGCCATTCACACTTACGGCGATACCATCCACAGCCTGGTGGAGCGGCGAAATTACCGGGGGCTCTTCATGCCCGGGTTCCAGCCGATCAAGCCACACTACAGCCCGGCTCCAATCGGCCTCCAGTACGTGGACCATTGCGTGGGAAACGTCGAGCTCGGCGCCATGAATACGTGGGTCAAGTTCTACCAGGACGTGATGGGGTTCCGGAACCTGATCTCATTCGACGACAAGGACATCTCCACGGAGTACTCCTCGCTCATGTCGAAGGTGGTCGCGAGCGGGAACGACCGAATCAAGTTCCCCATCAATGAGCCGGCTCAGGGCCGCAAGAAATCTCAGATCGACGAGTACCTGGAGTTTTACCGCGGGCCCGGAGTCCAGCACCTGGCCATCGCCACCGACGACATCATCCAGACCGTCACCGCGCTGCGGGATCGCGGGGTCGAGTTTCTGCAGGTGCCCAAGAGCTACTACGACACGGTGCAGGAGCGAGTCGGCCGGATCGACGAAAAGCTCGCGCAGCTGAAGGACCTCGGCATCCTGGTGGACCGGGACGACGAGGGCTACCTGCTCCAGATTTTCAGTAAGCCGGTGCAGGACCGGCCGACGCTGTTCTACGAGATCATCCAGCGCAAGGGCGCCAAGAGCTTCGGCAAGGGGAATTTCAAGGCGCTGTTCGAGGCGATCGAGCGGGAGCAGGCGGCGAGAGGGAACTTGTAGGAGGAAGAAGATGCCGATCTACCACACGTCGGGTCAGATCCCGCGCAAGCGTCACATTGCGTTTCGGAAACCGGATGGTGGGCTCTACGCCGAAGAGCTCATGGGGCACGAGGGGTTCACCGGAACCTCTTCGCTGCTGTATCACACCCATCCGCCAACCACGGTCAAATCAGCCAAACGGCTACGGGAGATCAAGTACGAGGCGGACAACGACCAGACGCTCCGGCACCGGCACTTCCGTACCTCAAAGGTAAAGACGGGTGGGAGCCCCACACTCGACCGGGTCCCGCTGCTCTTCAACAACGAAGTCGCCATGCTCTATGTCGAGCCGGACGAGAACGACGCCCACTTCTACAAGAACGCCCAGGCCGACGAGCTGGTGTACGTGAGCAAGGGGAGCGGCACCCTGGAGACGGTGTTCGGCGATCTGCCATATCGGGAGGGCGACTACCTCGTCATCCATCGCGGGATCATGCACCGCTATCGGCTCGACCTGAGCGTAGAGCCCACCAAGCTCCTGATCATGGAGAGTCGGGGCCATGTGCGGTGGCCCAAGCGCTACCGCAACGAGTTCGGCCAGCTGATCGAGGGCGCGCCCTACAGCGAACGCGACATCCGGCAGCCGGGCCTGCTCCGCACCCATGATGAGCGGGGCGACTTCCGGATCCTCGTCAAGCAGTACGACGGGTTGAACGAGATCATCCTGGATCATCATCCGTTCGATGTGGTCGGCTGGGACGGATACTTCTACCCGTGGGCGTTCAACATCATGGACTTCGAGCCGATCGTGGGCCGGGTGCACCAGCCGCCACCGGTGCATCAGACCTTTCAGGGCGACGGCTTCGTGGTCTGTAGCTTCTGCCCGCGGCCCTACGATTTCCACCCCGAGGCCGTGCCCGCGCCGTACAACCACAGCAACGTGGACTCGGACGAGGTGCTCTACTACGCCTCGAGCGAGTTCATGAGCCGGAAGGGGATCGAGTTCGGCAGCATCACTCATCATCCTGATGGCATTCCGCATGGCCCGCATCCGGGTCGGGCGGAGGCGAGCATCGGGGCCAAGTACACCGAGGAGTTGGCGGTCATGATGGACACCTTCCGTCCGCTGAAGGTGGCCAAGTCGGCGCTGTCAATCGAGGACCCCGAGTACCACAAGTCCTGGCTCGACGCGCAGCACGCGCAGTTCAATCCGCCGACGTCATGATTAGGCCGGCCCTCATGGGCCGGCTGGCGGGGAAGCGGGGAAGCGGGGAAGGAGAAAAGGAAGGTTGTCAGCTTGAGGTTCTCGAAGGGGCCGAAACTTCGCGTGGTCTAGATCTCATCTTGCCAACGTCACAAGAAGCCCCGCTCTGGACGCCGGACAACGACCGTATCAAGCGCGCAAATCTCACCGCGTTCATCAAACACATCCAGAAACAAAAACCGGACGGCTCGAAAGGGGTCAGGGACTTCGACTCGCTGTATCGCTGGTCGGCCGAACATCCCAACGCGTTCTGGCCAATGGTCTGGAACTTCTGCGGAGTGATTGCAGACGAGCGACCGGGTCGAGCCCCGTGGGATGAGGTTGTCATCGGCCTTGATCGGATGGCGCCGCCGGACCCAAAGCTCGGCCCCCGCTGGTTCTCCGGCACACGGCTCAACTTCGCGGAAAACCTATTGCGTCATGCCGACGATCATCCCGCGATCGTCTTCTGGAACGAGCAGGGCCGCCAGGGCGAGCTCAGCTACGCCGAGCTGAAGTTGGAGGTGGCGCGGGTGGCCGTTGCGCTCGAGCGCCACGGTATCCGCCCAGGCGATCGGGTAGCCGGCTTTCTCCCTAACCTCCCCGAGGCCATCGTCGCCATGCTGGCCACGACCAGCCTGGGCGCGATCTGGTCCTCCTGCTCGCCCGACTTCGGCGCCAATGGCGTGCTCGATCGCTTTGGCCAGATTCGTCCGCGAGTGCTCTTTTGCGCCGATGGTTATCGGTATGCCGGAAAGGAGATCGACTCGCTGGCCCGGGTGCGTGAGGTGCGGGAACGAATCCCCGGCATCGAGCGCGTTGTGGTTGTTCCGTATCTCGGTCAACGGCCGGAGATCAGCCAGATCCGAGATGCAGTCCTATGGAATGACTGGGTCGCCTGGCTGGAACTGCCCCGCGGCCCCGCGGCCCCGCCGTCCCGCCTCGAAGCGCTTCAGCGCTTCGACTTCGACCACCCCATCTACATCATGTACTCGTCCGGCACGACGGGACTGCCCAAGTGCATGGTGCACGGTGCGGGTGGCACGCTGCTTCAGCATCTCAAGGAGCTGGTGCTGCATACCGATCTCCGGCGCGAGGATCGGATCTTCTACTTCACCACGTGCGGTTGGATGATGTGGAACTGGCTGGTCTCCAGTCTGGCCGTCGGGGCCACTGTGGTACTCTACGATGGCGCGCCGCTGTCGCCGCCGCCTCTGCTGTGGGACATGATCGAGCGCGAAAGGGTGACTGTGTTCGGCACCAGCGCCAAGTATCTGGCGCTCGCGCAAAAGGAAGGGCTCGAGCCCGGGGTCAGCCATGACCTCACGGCGTTACGCGCCATGCTCTCCACCGGAAGCCCCCTCGCGGTGCATAGCTACGACTACGTCTACCAGAAGATCAAACGCGATCTTCACCTCGCGAGCATCAGCGGCGGCACCGACATCATCTCCTGCTTTGCGTTGGGCAACCCCATCGGGCCGGTGTGGCGCGGCGAGCTGCAGACCCGCGGTCTCGGCATGAGCGTGGACGTGTTCGATCCTGAGGGGCACCCGCTCCGGCAAGCGGAAGGAGAGCTGGTCTGCACCCGTCCCTTCCCCAGCATGCCGGTGGCGTTCTGGGATGATGCGAACGGTGAGAAGTACCGGAGCGCGTACTTCAATCATTTCCCAGGCGTATGGCGCCACGGCGACTGGGCGCGCCTCACCGAGCACAACGGCCTGGTCATCCTGGGCCGAAGCGACGCCACGCTCAATCCGGGCGGTGTCCGGATCGGCACGGCGGAGATCTACCGCCAGGTCGAGGAGCTGCCGGAGGTGGTCGAGAGCCTGGTGGTGGGCCAGGAATGGGACGGGGACGTTCGGATCGTCTTGTTCGTGCGTCTGCGAGAGGGACTCACCCTGGACGAGGCTCTCACCGAACGCATCCGGAAGCGGGTGAGGGACCACACCAGCCCTCACCACGTGCCCCGAAAGGTCGTCCAGGTGGCAGATATCCCCCGCACCATCAGCGGCAAGATCACCGAGCTGGCGGTCCGGGAGGTGATTCACGGCCGTCCCGTCGCAAACCGGGACGCCCTGGCCAATCCAGGCGCCCTGGAGCTGTTTCGGGGCCTGGCGGAGCTGCAAGTCTAGGTCATGGGCAGCCACCTGGGTGAACTGTGATCTATGACCTATCGGGATTGCAAATGTGGAAGTACATTCTCGGACGCGGCTATGAACAGCGCGGCTGAGACCACGTGAGACGGCCCGCGGCACACGGACAACGGCGAAAGAGACCCTCAGGCGGGCAGGGTCCCTTCGCTCGAGGAGCAATCCATGAGACACCTTTTGACGCTGGCTGCCGCGGCCTCGCTGCTGGCAGCTTGCCACAACCGGTCGGAGGACGAAGTTGGCGCGGCTCCGGACCGGGGCGACACTACCGCGGTTGCCACCGACACCACCAAGGTTGCACCGACCGACAGCACCATGGGTCAGCTTCCGGCTGACACCACGGCCGCGCAGCCGTCACAGGATGCTGGCATGAGCGCCGATACCACGGCCGCTCCGACGGCTCCTACGGCCGACACCACCAGCGCGGCTCCGGTGGCTCCGGCGGCTCCGGCGGACACTACTGCCGCGGCTCCGGCGGACAGCACCAAGCAGTAGTTGGTCGGTTGGGTTTTGCGGCGACCCCGGACTCCGTCCGGGGCCGCTTTTTGTCTGGTCCAGGCTGCCACATCCACCAAGTAGGAGCGTAACGACGTATGAGGAAACTGCTTATCCTGGCAGCACTCGCCGGAGTCTCGGCGGCCTGCCACAATCGGAGTCAGGACGAAGTCGGCGCGGCGCCGGCTCGGGGCGACACCACTGCGGTTGCCACCGACACCACCAAGGTTGCGCCGACCGACAGCACGATGGGTCAAGCCCCCAGCGACACCGCCGCGGTACGGCAGGATGCCGGCGTGACCGCTGACAGCACCGGCGTTACGGTGACCGATAGCACCTCGGCCGGCGCCAAGAGCGACAGCACCACCGTTGCAGCTCCCGCCGACAGCACCAGCGCGGCTCCAACGGACACTACTGCAGCGCCGAAGCAGTAGCGCGGCAGTCAGCAGGCGACACAGCGGCCCCGGGCGAAAGTCCGGGGCCGCTGTCTTATGAAGGGCCGAAGTGCAAACTGTTGCACTGCCCGTGGCGAACTGATCCGGGTACGGGGTACACTCCGGTAACCATGGCCCTTTCGGGAGAGCTGCCGGTGAGCGCGATCCAAGTGACCCGAACGTACCTCGAGATGACGTCCCCGGCCGAGCTTCGCTCTGCGCCCGTTCCGCGGGCGGAGCCCCGGGTCGAACGGGTAGAAGACTGCCCCGTCTCGTTTTTCCGCTACCTGTACGAGGAAGTCGGCAGGGCCTTCCACTGGACCGACCGCCTGGGTTGGAGTGACGCGACTGTCCGCCGCCATCTGGCGACGCCCGGGGTCTCGATCTGGCTGATGTCCTGGGGCGGCGCCCCCGCCGGCTATTTCGAGCTGAGAGAGCACGACGATCGCTCGGTGGAGATCGCCTATTTCGGGCTGCTTCCGGATTTCATCGGAAGAGGGTGGGGAAAGCACCTGCTCACGCGGGCAGTGCAAGCGGCTTGGGAAGGCGGGACTCATAGAGTGTGGTTGCACACCTGCACCCTGGACCACCCGGCGGCTCTGCCGAACTACTTGAAACGGGGATTTCGGCCGGTGCGGGAAGAGGTGTATGAGATAGGCGGGGAAGCGGGGAAGCGGGGAAGCGCGTAAGGAAGCACCTGGATTGACCCTTCGCGCCTACCCGCCTACCCGCCTACCCGCCTACCCCGCCTCCCCGCTTCGTCGCCTCCCCGCTTCCCCGCCTCCCCGCTTCC
>JAXDMF010000368.1:0-8577 GCA_034666205.1 Gemmatimonadales bacterium | reverse complement strand
TGCCACCAAATCGAACCCCGACCGTAATTGGAATGTAGTGAAAGTCCGGACCGCTCACGAACACATTGTGAAACCGGCCTTCTACGAAAACCCCGACGCCCGAGGTCTTGAAGTTGAAGCCGGCCCCTACATTGACGCCGAACTTGGTCTCTGAAAAGGAGCCGCCAGCGTCGGGCTTGGCCTTGACGTTGTACACCCCGCCACCACCAATGAGGTAGGGGCGGAATTGGGTCTCGGGCGATACGGAGAAGGTGTACACAGCATTGCCCGTTCCACTGATGATCTGGTCCTTCCCGCCGCCACCGTCAAACCCGAGCTGCGTGTAGGACGCGTCCACCTGAAAGCCAACCGGACTCGCGGCCGGCTTAAACTGCGCCAGCGCCGTTCCATGCCACCCGGTCTTGAGCCCATTGCTGGTTGCGCCGGAGGGGATCGAGATGCCCGCTCCCAGGCCGAACTCCACCGGAGTTTGGGCGCTAACGAACGGTGTCAGCAGAGCAACCGCGATTGCCCCGGCTGCAACAGCCTTGCCCAATCCACCACTTTCCGACACTCGCGTCATATGCTCCTCCGGCAGGTGACCATCTCCTCCGTTCTAAATGCAAGAACGGCCTCACTACGTGGGTTAGCTTCCGCCGAACCGGATACCGATGGTGATCGGCATAAAGTTCACGCTTCCCCCGCTGGTAAAGACATGGTGCCAGCGATCCTCGACAAACAGCCCGGCGCCGCCAGCCTTAATGTCGAAGCCTGCGCCAGCATCGAGTCCGAACTTCGTCGTCCCGCCCTGAATGATCGTGCCCGGGGTACTGGATCCCGTTGTCTTCAAGTTGTACACCCCTCCCCCGCCGATCAGGTAGGGCCGGAAGGCGCTCTCCTCAGAGGTCTTGAATTTGAACACAACATTTGCGGTGCCCATGATGATGCGATCTTTGAGGCCGCTTGATGAACCGGCGTCGAGCTTGAATTGGTGGTACTGCCCGTCGAACTGAAGGCCAACGGGAGAGCCGTTCGGCACGAACGATATCGCCGCCAACCCGTGCCAGCCCGTCTTAGCTACGTCATTGAAGGATCCCATGGGGAATCCAACTCCGCCGCCTAACGAGAACTCAGCGCCCTGTGCCCGAAGCGCCGGAGCGCCCAGCAGCGTTACAACTGTGAGCGCTGCAAAACCCTTCGTCAAAACCCGCATATCCTCCTCCTTGCCGAGGTAACGACCATCCCATGTCAGTTGGGGGCAAGGTAGCGTTCCGCAATTCGGCTACAGTGAGCCGCGTCACACTGGACGATCTGTCTCGCTCTGCCGGTGCTCCCGCTGGCGCAGAATCAGGCGCAAGATGAGTGAGACGGTAAGCAGCGCAATGGCCGTCCAGGCGAGACGCTTGTCGTCCAGAGCAACGCTGAGCAGCGCGGCGACGAAACCGGCGAGCACAGCGGCGATCCGCAGCCGGCTCATTGCCGGAGGAAGCCCGCAATGGCGTTCCGGAAGTCCGGCGTGCCGCGCGCCACGGCGTTGACTCGAGCTCCCAATGCGATTCCTTCCTCGAGATTGAGACCATCGAGCTGATAAAACAGCCGCTTGGTCAGACCGAGCGCCGATTGGCTCAGCCCCGTGAGCTGCTTGGCGACCGAAGCTACCTCGGCCTCGAGCTGCTTATCCGGCACCACCCGCGTAATCAATCCGGCTGCCCGGGCCTCATCGGCCGAGAGCACCTTCCCGGTCAGCGCGAGATCCAGCGCCATCTTCTCTCCCACGATCCGACGGAGGAGCGCCATGACCATGGCAGGGGCAAAGCCACGCTGGATTTCGGGATATCCGAACTGAGCGCTCTTGGCGGCCAGGATCAGATCGCACGCGGTAGCGAGGCCCGCGCCCCCGGCAAGAGCTCGCCCGTGCACCATGGCCAGCGCCGGTTTCGGCAGTTCGCGGAGGCTGGTAAACAGACCGCCCAGCCGGAGTGCCGAGGCTTCATTCTCCGCGAGGGTGTGATCGGCGGAAGCAAGTAGCTCGTCGAGGTCGGCGCCGGCACAGAAGTCCTTCCCCGCCCCCTTCAGCACCACGACGCGCACGTCGGCATCGAGATCAGCGCGTTCCAGCGCCGCGTGGAGCAGGTCGATCATTTCCCCGTTGACCGCGTTTCGCTTCGCCGGGCGATTCAGCGTCAGCGTGAGAATCCCTGCATCAAGCGAGGTGAGGAGAGCGGCGGTCATTGCGGCTTCGGTCTCAGCCGGCGGGCCAGCGCAATGGGCACCGGAACTTCCATGCGAAGGAGCGCCGTCGAGTACACCTTGCCCTGCGCATCGGTCTTGAGCGAGATGGTTCCTCCCCCGTCCAGGGCGCCGTGCAGCAGAAAGTTGAGAGCGTTGAGGTTGGGTAGCTCAAAACGGTCCACGCCGGTGACCATGCCTTTGAAGTGCCGGGCCACCCGCGCGACTGTTACTTCCTTCTTCAAGATCGGGTAATACTCGGGCTTCAGCGCGATCAGGCCCACGTTGGCCGTGTCGCCCTTGTCGCCCGAGCGGGCATGGGCGATCCAGCGGAGCTGGAGAAGGCGGGGAGGCGGGGAAGCAGGGAGGCGGGGACGCTTCTTCGTCGTCTTGTGCCGCTTATTAACCATGAGAACTCCCCATGATGCGTCCATACCGACCCACTTCCCCATGTTTTTGCTTCCCGCTTCCCCGCTTCCCCGCTTCCCCACCTTCACGCCGTCAGTATCTCTACCGCCACATGCGGCTCGATCTCCCGCCGGTCGATCAGTGCGGGCCAGTACGCCACCACTTCCTCGACCGCAGGCCGGCCACCGGCGAACCCGGTGACGCTCGGCGGCCCGGTCAGCACCAATGGCGCGATCTCGCGGGTGAAGCGCTCGACCGGCGCACGTTCCCGGGCCCGGACGCCAACTCGTAGCTGCACTTCGGGCGCCTCGGGATTCGGAGGGCCGCTCAGCCGGCCATGAGTCGCGCTGGCGCCCACGTACTCCGTGAGAATTTGCTCGAACTCGAGGCCCAGGTCCTTCAGCCGCTCCCGCAGGATGCGGTCGGCGGCGCGCGCCTTATCGTATGCCTCTGGCCAGGAGTAGACCAGAGTGCCGACGGCCTTGTAGCCATAGAAGTACGCGACGGACACCTTCAGCATCGGTGTTTGGGGGGAGCCGCGAATGCCGCTAACCCGGACCCGGTCCGGGCCGGCTTGTTGTAGCTGGATGGTGGTGAAGTCGGCGATTCCGTCCGGCGTGATGTAATTGTGGGGATCGCCCATCTCGTAGACCAGCTGCTCGGTGACGGAGGCAACCGAGACGACGCCGCCGGTGCGCGGGTGCTTCGTCACCACAAAGGTCCCGTCGGGCGACGCCTCCACGATGGGAAACCCGGGATTACCGAGATTCTTCACCGAGCGCCAATTCTTCAGCAGGTTGCCGCCCGAGCTTTGGGCGCCACACTCGATGATGTGGCCTGCGACCGTCCCGGCGGCCACTTTGTCCCAGTCCTCCGCCGGCCAGCCGAACTCATGGAAGATCGGTCCCAGCGTCAGCCCGGTGTCGGTCACCCGGCCGGTGACCACTACGTCGGCGTCGCCCCTGAGCGCCTCGACAATCGGTGCCATGCCGAGATACGCGTTGGCGGACTGCACCCGGTCTCGAATGTCGCTGAGGGACCGACCGGTCTCCATATTCGCGAGGAGGTGGCCACGGCCTATCAGCTGGTCCAGCCGACCCAGGATGTCGTCTCCCGTCACCAGCCCGACCTTGAGCCTGCCCGCCAATCCGAGGCGGCGCGCCACCTCGAGCAATGCCTCGGCGCACCCGCGCGGATTGACCCCTCCCGCATTGGAGGTGACTCGGATCCGCTTCTCGACGATGTCGGGGAGAATACGCTCCATCAACGGGATGAAGTCGCGCGCGTAACCCGCTTTGGGGTCGCGCGATTTCTGCTTCTGCATGATGGACATGGTCACTTCGGCCAGATAATCCATCCTGAGATAGTCAATGGGGCCGCCGCGCACCTGTCGCACCGGAGCCTCGAGCCAGTCACCCCAGAAGCCCTGCCCTGCGGCGACTCGCACCACCCGCTTCCTCATCGCGCAATCGGTGGGTTGGGTAGCGGGAGGCCGCCTTCCCGGGTCCAGGTGTGCTCGTCCGCGCGCGCGGCCAGCACCGCGAGGGGAAAGAAAGCGTCGCCGAGCGGCCACGGGCTGTCAGGCAGGGCGAACCGGGCGGTCGCCGTCTTTCCGCTGGGTATCGTGATCACGGAGTCGCTCGTTGGCTGGAGCGCAATGGCCGTGTCCGCGTACAGTCGAATCGAGGCGCGAGCCGTCCATGACTGGTCGGCCGTGTCGGCAAAGCCGGGAAACAGCGCCAGCTCGACCGGCATGTCGGCGTGGCCACCCGGCAGCTTGGCCTGAAGCCGGCCGAATGCGTAGTTGAGCGGCTGCTTCTCGATTTGCCGGCCGGCCGAATCAAAGAGGGTGACACCGAAGTCGGTGAACCGGCCCCACTGCTCCCGACTCATCGTCACATCCACGACCACGCTCCTGGCCCAGGCCGGGGCGATGAACGGAATCCGCCGGACTACGGAGGTCTTTGCCACGATCGTTTCCACCCGCTCGGCACCTCCGAGGAGCATGGCCACCTCTGTCTTGACCGGGGACACTGTCGTATTGGTGAGCGTGCCGATCGGTCCGGACTTGTCCCGCGTCAGGTGCAGCAGCATCGGGGAGTGCGTCACCTGGAGATTGACGCCGAGGGCCTGCGACGCGCCCGCTATCGCCACCACTTCATAGGTGCCCGCCACGACATCGCGGCCATCGATCTGGTACACGGCCTCGCCTTGTGGTGGACCGATCGGCCGCGCGCTTTCCTCGCGGTAGGGCATGCCGTCGGGCTCATGAAGGAATGCCAGACCCTTCTGTCCCAGGCTCGCAGGCGAGACCTGCACCTCGACCGGACGGGCGCTGTCGGCGCGGAAGAAGGTCCTGAGAAGCGTACCCGGCTCGATCCTGACTCCGGAGCGCAACTGACGGGCGCCCGGGCTGACCGGTGCGGGGGCAATCAGAGTGGTCACGAGGCGGAAGGCGGGCCCCAGCAGCGAATCGGTTCCCCACCCGCTCACCGTTCCGATCGACGCACCGGGCGAGCTCACAGCGGAGGGGGTGTAGCGAAGCTCGATGATGGTCTTGGGGCCGGTGAGCGTCACCCGGGTGGGGGCCGATATCCAGGCAGCATCAGACCGCAGGACATACGTGGCCGGCGGGGTCGAGCCGGAGCGCACCAGCTCGAAGCGCTGCTTCAGCCCGGAACCGGCGGCGTTCACCTCGTCCAGGGCGGCCGTGGTCCAGCCCACTTCTCCCAGAGCGTGGACCGTGATGTCCGGGACGGGACGCTCGCCCAGGAGCCAGCGATAGGCGGCACCGACCTCGGGAAGCCCGGTTCCCTCATCGAGGAAGGTGCCACCCTGTAGCGGCCGCGCGGTGACCATCAGCGCCTGCTTGATGGCACGGGCATCGATCGGATGCTTCTCCTGCGCCAACCCGGACACGAGCAGCGCCGCCAGGCCCGCCGCGTGCGGCGCCGCCATGCTGGTACCCTGTTCGATCTCTTGCCCCGTGCTCCAGCGGGGCACGGTGGAGTACGCCACCCCCGGGGTGACGAGATCCGGTTTCGCCAGCTCGCCGCCGCGGGAGCTGAAGTAGGCCAGCTGATCGTCGCGGGATCCTCCGGGGCCAGGCGACAGAAAGACGGCGGGCAACATGGCGCCCACACCGATCGCAAGTTTGGCGGAGCCGGGGAAACCAAGGGTCGAGAGGCCCGGGCCATCGTTACCGGCACTGATGGTGAACACCAGGCTGGGGTTTGCCTCGAGCACCGAGTCCACCATCGCGTCAATCCGGGCCGTCCCCTCGATCTCGTTGCCGACGCCGAAGCTCAGATTGAGCACCAGCGGAAGGCGGCGCGCGCTGGCGAACCGGATAGCGTAGTCTATCGCCCGGATCATGCTGCCGGTGGTGGTGATGCTCCCCTGCGCGCTGTTGGCGATCTTGAGTCCCAGGAGCTGTGCCCCCGGCGCTACGCCGTCGAATCCCGGAACCCCGTAGATGTCGTGCCCAGCAGCAATGCCGGCGACATGAGAGCCGTGGCTGAAGGAATCGAAGACGAGATCGAGCTGAGGTTCCGCCGTGGTGGGGCCGGCCGAGAAGTTAGCGGCCAATGTTATGCGAGGAGTGCGGCCCCGAGCCGCCCAGCCGAAGGTCTCCCGCGCCAGCAGATAGTCGTGCACCGGGCGCTCGCCTGCCAGGGACCCGTCGCCGTCGGTGTCAGCAAGGAGAATCCAGCCGTCCGTAGCCCGGGTGACGAGCACCACGAGCGTGTCGCTGGCCTTTCCATTCCCGTTGAGATCCGACGCGGGAGGGGGACCGAGCGGGAGCTCCCGAATCACGCCGCCATAATACGGCCCGCTCGTGTTCAACGCGGCTACGCGTCCGAATCCGCTCAGCCGATGGCCCGCGATCTCGACGGCATCGCCGGCAGGCGTCACCCGCTGGAGCGGCACCGCACCTTCGTCCGAGAAGTCGCGCAGATCGAGGATCTTTGGCTCGCCGGTGGACGTCTTTTCGAGTCCGGAAATACCAGCGTCGATGCCGGTATCCAGAATCCCTATGAGGACGTTGCGCCCGTCGTAGCTGGGATGGGCCCGAAGAAACTGGTCCACCCCGGTGCTCGCGAGCGGCATCCAGCCATGAGCGTACGCCGCATCGGCGGGCACCATCGGACGGAGGCCCTCCTCCGGCTCCGGCGTGGCGGGCTGCGGGGTTGGCGGCTTGCGGCCCGGATCGATGTTGGGCTTGGGGAGCGGTCGCTCTGGCGTGGCTTGTTTGGCGGCGCAGGCAACCAGCAGCAGGAGAGCCGCACAGCGAAAACCGGGGAAAGGCATGCGGCTCCTAGAGGGGCGAGGCGGCGTCGAGTGGCGGGAGCACAAAGGGACCGAGGTGCGGTCCAGCGTAGTTGGCCGAAACGCGAAGCGCGAAGGCAAGCTGATCGCGAGTCTCTTCCGGGGTGACGATGGCGTCCACATAGCCGCGGGCAGCCGCAAACCGGGCGTCAAGCTGCTGCTCGTAGTCGGCCCGCATCGACTCCATGGACGCCTTGGCCTCGGCCGAGGGCTCGCGTCCCTCGCGCCGGGCCTTCTCCAGCTCGGCCCCGTGCACCGCCATCACCGCCGACTCGCCGTCCATGACACCCATCCGCCCGGTCGGCCAGGAGAGAATGAAGTCGGGATCGAATCCCTGCCCCGCCATGGCGTAGTACCCTGCACCGGAGGCGTGATTGATGGTGAGGACGATCTTGGGAACCACGGCGGTGGCCATGGCTTCCACAAAGCGGGCGCCGGCCCGGATGATGCCCGAGTGCTCGGCCTCGGGTCCAACCATGAAGCCGCTCACATCCTGGATGAACACGATCGGGAGCCGCTCGCGGCTCGCGGTCTCGATGAAGTACGCCACCTTCTCGGCGCTTCCGGTGTAGACGATACCGCCGAACCTGGGCCGCTCTCCCGGCTGGCCCTTCACGATCCCTCGCTGATTGGCGATGAGCGCCACCGGCCGGCCTTCGATGTGCGCGTGGCCGCAGATCATTTCCCGCGCCACATCAGCCTGGAACTCGTCCAGCGCTCCGTCGTCGAGCAGGCAGGCAAGAATCTGCCGCATGTCATACGACAGCCGATGATCTTGAGGCAGGATGTCATAGAGGTCGGTGGACGGGCGGGCTGGCGGACGGGCGGGACGGACCCTGTGTCCGATGCCTTCGGTCCGAGGGAGCCGCGCGATGTACTCCCGGATCCGGGTGAGGCACTCGGTATCGTTGGCAGCGCGATAGTGCGCCACCGCGCTTACTTCGGTGTGGGTCTTGGCTCCGCCGAGACTCTCCGAGTCGATGGTCTGACCGGTTGCGCCTTTCACCAGGTTGGGGCCGCCCAGCCCCATGAAGCTGGTCCCCTCGACCATGAAGATGACGTCGGACAGCGCCGGCAGGTATGCACCGCCGGCCACGCAGCTCCCCATGACCGCACTGATCTGGGGGACCCGGAGATACCGGCGCATGATCGAGTTGTAGTAGAAGATCCGGGCGGCCCCATACTGGCCCGGGAACACGCCCTCCTGGTAGGGAAGATTGACCCCCGCGCTGTCCACCAGGTAGACGATGGGGATCCGCTGCCGCATGGCGACTTCCTGGGCGCGGAGGATCTTTCTGATCGTCTCCGGCCACCAGGAGCCCGCCTTCACGGTCGCATCGTTGGCGACCACCACCACCTCCCGGCCCTCCACCACGCCGACGCCGGTGATCACCCCCGCTCCGGGTGCCTGACCCTCGTAGCGGTCGTACGCCACCAGAAGCCCGAGCTCCAGCCAGGGAGTGTCCGGATCGAGCAGCCCCTTCACTCGCTCGCGGGGCGCCAGCTTCCCCTGCTGGTGCATCTTCGCGATCCGGGCGGCGCCGCCTCCTTCCTGGAGGCGCGCGGCAAGACTCCGGTATTCCTCGGTGAGCCCGCGGAGGCGGCTGCTGGGGGGACTCATGACTCCAGGTG
>JAXDMF010000367.1:0-4205 GCA_034666205.1 Gemmatimonadales bacterium | reverse complement strand
GCAGGACAGCGACTATCGGGAACACAACGATTTCTTCTACCTCACGGGACTCGAAGCGCCCGGCGCCTGGCTGGTTCTGGTTGCGCGTAAGGTGGGACGGGACCAGGCCGTTCTCTACCTGCCGGCGCGTGACAGCACGATGGAAAAATGGACCGGGCCCAGGCTCGCAAGATCGGAGGCCGGCCGGCTTGCCGGAATCTCCGATGTCCGGCCGGCCGACAAGGCCGAAACGGAGATCAGGGAGATGGTGCTCGACGCCGGCTCGCCCGCCCGAGCGGGTGCCGCCTACCTGTCGGACCAGCCACGACAGGACTCGGAATCCCTGCGCGCTTCGTTGTTCCGGGATGGCAGGCGCGGCCGGCCGATCAAGGTCGAGAATCTCGATCCGGTGATTGCCCGGCTCCGCCTGGTGAAGGACCCGGACGAGCTCTCCCGGCTTCGCCGCGGCATCGAGATCACCGCCGACGCCCTGAAGGAATCGATGCGGGTGGCACGGCCAGGCATGTGGGAGTACGAGCTGGAGGCCATCATCGAGTACACCTTTCGCCGCAACGGGGCGGAGCGGGTCGGCTTTCCCAGCATCGTGGCCTCCGGTCCCAATGCCGTCACCCTGCATTACGACAAGAACCGAAGGCAGGTGCAGGCGGGTGAGCTCGTGGTAGAGGACGTCGGTGCCGAATTCGGATATTACAGCGCCGATATGACCCGGACGGTCCCGATCTCGGGCCGTTTTACCCCGCGCCAGCGAGCGCTGTATGACCTGGTACTCGGAACCCAGCAGGCCGCGATCGACTCGGTCCGCCCCGGGACCGATCTGGCGGCACTCAACCGGATAGCCAGGACCTACATGCGAGACCATTCGGGTGACCTCTGCGGGTCGGACTCGTGCGTGCCCTACTTTCCCCATGGCCTGTCCCACTGGCTGGGGATGGACGTCCACGATGTGGGGTCGTTCGGCGCACGGCTCGAGCCCGGAATGGTTCTGACCGTGGAGCCCGGGATCTACCTTCCGTCGGAGGGCGTTGGTGTACGGATCGAGGACGACGTGCTGGTGACCTCGGAGGGACACGAAGTGCTTTCGCGCGGGGCACCGCGTAGTGCCGCGGAAATCGAGCAGATGATGGCACACAGAGTTCCTTGACACCTTGGAAGCCAAAGGGTAAAGTGCGGCTTGCTCACGCTTTCCCTCTGGTTTGCGCGGGATTACGACAGGATGGACGGGTAATGGCCCTCAGGACCGCTGTCCGGCGCCCTCTCTGCTTGGTCACCGCGCTCTGTCTGCTGTTGTTAGTGCTGGCCGGCTGTAGCCCGGAGCACTATCCGCAGACCACGTTGCTCCCTCGCGGCGACTTTGCCCGGATTGCCGACGATCTGCTGGACACTACGTTCAAGTGGGCGCTCCTCGTGTTCGTGCTGGTGGAAGGCGCCCTGGTGTACGCCATCTTCCGCTTTCGGGGGAAACCAGGAGATCCCGAGCCGCATCAGAGTCACGGCAACACCACGGTCGAGATCATCTGGACCGTTATTCCAGCGCTCATCCTTGCCGCCATCGCGGTTCCCACCGTGCGAGCCATCTTTCAGACCAACTCGTCCCCCAATAAGGGTGCGTTGACGATCCAGGTCGTCGGGCATCAGTGGTGGTGGGAGTTCCGCTACCCCGAGTACAACCTGACGACGGCCAACGAGATCCATGTGCCGGTGGGTCGGACGGTGTCGCTGCGGATGGGAAGCAACGACGTCATCCACAGCTTCTGGGTACCCCAGTTCGCCGCCAAGCGCGATGTGTTCGCCAACCGCGAGACCCGGCTGTGGTTCAAGGCTGAAGTTGAAGGGGAGTATCCGGGACAGTGTGCCGAGTTCTGTGGGATTCAGCATGGCAGGATGGGCTACCGGATCCGGGCCCAGAAGCCGGCGGAATTCGACGCCTGGGTGGCCCACATGCAGACGCTGAAGCCGACTGCGCCACGCACCGCCAGCGCCGATAGTGGGGTTAATACGGCCAGCCAGGGAGCCACGGTCCAGCAGCCCGCATCCCCCCCGGCGGCGCAGGGGAGCCAGTACGCCGCAGGGGAGAAGCTGTTCACGGCAAAAGGATGCGTGGCCTGTCATACCCTCTACTCGGTGAATGCTCCGAAGGGGATGGTCGGACCTAACCTGGCCAACGTCGGCGCCCGGTCCTACATCGCTGCCGGCACCCTGAAGAATACCGATGAGAACCTGGCGCACTGGATCCGCGATCCCCAGGGCATCAAGAAGGGAGTGCTGATGCCCAACCTCGGCGTGAGCGAGCCAGATTCGAGGGCGCTCGCGGCCTTTCTCCGGGCGCACAAGTAGACCGCCAACACCGACAAAGGCTCGTATGGCAACCAGGGTTCTAGATCAGCATCCAGCGCACGCGGCCGCCCATAGCAAGACGAGCGGGCTCTGGAGCTGGATCACCACCGTCGACCACAAGCGCATCGGGATCCTCTACGGCTCCACCGCCTTCTTTTTCTTCCTCCTGGGAGGAATCGAGGCGTTGTTGCTGCGGATCCAGCTGGGGACTCCGGACAACACATTCCTGTCGCCGGAGAGATACAACGAGCTGTTCACGATGCACGGCACCACGATGATCTTCCTCGCCATCATGCCGCTGTCGGCGATGTTCTTCAACTACATGATCCCGCTGCTGATCGGCGCCAGGGACGTGGCCTTTCCCCGGCTCAACGCGTTCAGCTACTGGGTGTTCCTTCTGGGCGGTCTGTTCCTCAACGCGGGCTGGTTCTTCGGGGCCGCGCCGAATCAGGGATGGTTCGGCTACGCCAACCTGACCTCCCGGCAATTCTCTCCCGGGCCCAATGTCGACTTCTGGATGTTCGGCCTCCAGATCCTCGGCATTGCATCGCTCGCGGCGGCGGTCAACTTCTTCGTGACCATCATCAACCTGCGGGCACCCGGCATGACGCTGATGCGCATGCCGATGTTCGTCTGGATGAGCTTCATCACCCAGGTGCTGCTGCTCATGGCGTTCCCGGTCATCACGGTCGCCCTCATTCTGCTCATGTTCGACCGGTTCTTCGGAACCCACTTCTTCGTGCCGACCGGTGGCGGGGATCCTATCCTGTGGCAGCACTTTTTCTGGATCTTCGGACACCCGGAGGTCTATATCCTCATTCTGCCGGCGTTCGGCATCATCTCCGAGGTCCTGCCGGTGTTTTCCCGAAAGCCGCTCTTCGGCTACGCGGCCATGGTGTTCTCCGGGGTCTTCATCGCCTTTCTCGGATTCGGGGTGTGGAGTCACCACATGTTCTCCACGGGCATGGGACCGATCGCCGACACGTTCTTCGCCCTCACCACGATGCTCATTGCCGTTCCTACGGGGGTGAAGATCTTCAACTGGATCGGGACGATGTGGGGCGGCTCGCTCCAGTTCCGGACCCCGATGTACTTCGCCGTGGCCTTCATTGCGATGTTCATCATCGGTGGCCTCTCCGGGGTGATGCACTCCTCGCCCCCGGCGGACCTGCAGCAGACCGACACCTACTTTGTGGTCGCCCACTTCCACTACGTCCTGTTCGGGGGAAGCATCTTCGGGCTGACGGCGGGTGCCTACTACTGGTGGCCCAAGATGTTCGGGCGCATGCTCGATGAGCGGCTGGGCAAGATTCATTTCTGGCTGATGCTCATCGGATTCAACCTGACGTTCTTCCCCATGCACTGGCTGGGCCTGAGCGGCATGCCCCGCCGGGTGTATACCTATCCGGCCGGGTTGGGCTTCGAGTGGCTGAACCAGCTGGAGACAGTCGGATCCTTTATTCTGGCCCTCGGTTTCCTCGTGTTCCTGGTCAACATCTTCCAGTCCTGGCGCCGGCCACCGAACGCTCCGGCCGATCCCTGGAACGGGGCCACGCTGGAATGGTCGATTCCCTCGCCGCCCCAGGAGTTCAACTTCGCGGAGACGCCGGAAGTGCATGGGCGTGATGCCTTGTGGGAAACGAAACGCAGCCGCGGCCCTCTTCCCGAGCCGGCGAGGGTAAGCGGAGCAGGGATACACCTGCCGAACCCGTCCTACTGGCCGGCAGTCGCGGCGCTCGGTGTCGCAGGCGTGTTTGTGGGTGTCATGCTTCTGGGGCACATCGGGCCTTGGGGGATCGTTGCGGGTATCGGGCTGCTCTTCTTCGGGGTGTATCGGTGGGCCTTCGAGCCGGCGGGGTGAGAACGAGACA
>JAXDMF010000366.1:0-6569 GCA_034666205.1 Gemmatimonadales bacterium | reverse complement strand
CCCGGCAGGTATGTGAGGTGGAGTTCACTGAGTGGACCGACGAGGGATTGCTCCGGCAGCCGGTGTTCCTGCGGTTCCGGGACGACAAGAGGCCGGAGGAATGTGTAGGCGGGGCAGGAGAGCTGGAGGAGGGACCTGGACCAAGCGAGGCGAACGAGCAGCGATTGGCCAGCCCCACATCAGAAGTCCCGCAAGAAGATACGCAATCAAGCCGGCCCCGCCGCCCCGCTGCCCCGCCTACACATTCCTCCGGCCCCTTGTCGTCCCGGAACCGCAGGAACACCGGCTGCCGGAGCAATCCCTCGTCGGTCCACTCGGTGAACTCCACCTCACATACCTGCCGGGGCTCGACCCAGGTGATTCCTTTGTCGTTCGGAATCGGGCCGACGCACGCGGGGTCGGGCCGGCGAGAGGCCTCCAGCTCCCGACGGACCTGCGACAGCTGGGTGTCGCTGAATCCACTTCCCGCCCGCCCGGTGTAGGTGAGCTTGCCCTCGACATATTGCGCCAGCTGTAGTGCCCCGAAGCCGCTGCGGGAGCCCTTGGGCGCGCTGAACCCCACCACCACGAAATCGTCCGACTGGCGGGTCCTGATCTTGAGCCACGTCGCTGAGCGGCCCGCGCGATAGGGTGACTCCGCTCGCTTGGCAACGATGCCCTCCAGGCCAAGCTTCTGCACCTGCTCGTAGAGCACCTTGCCTTCGTTCTCGAAGTGATCGAGAAAGCGGATGACCCCGGCCGCGGGGAGCAGCTTCCGGAGCAGCGCCTTGCGGGTCGAGAGCGGCAACGGCCGCAGGTCGAAGTCATCCACCCCAAGCAGATCGAAGGCGAAGTAGGTGACGGGGTTCTCGACCATAGCGTGGCGGATGTCGGGCCCGCGGCGGAGGCGAGCCCGCTGTTGGAGTCGCTGAAAGCTGGGCCGCCCGGCCTCATCGAGGGCCACGATCTCACCGTCCAGCAGCAGTCGGTTGAACGGGAGAGCGGCCAACGCTCGGATGACCTCCGGAAATCCGGCGGAAAGGTCGTTGCCGTTTCGGGAAAGCAGACGGGCCGTTCCGTCCCGGGCCCCCAGTACCCTGTAACCGTCCAGCTTGAGCTCGAAGAACCAACCCGCAGCCGTGAAGGCTTTGTCTCTCGCTTCGGCGAGCATCAGCTGGACCGTTTCTGGTCGCACCGTTTTATTCGGCGCACCTAGCCGTTCCAGATCCGCCGTGATGCCTGCGGCCGGCGTTCGGCCGGCCTTGAGGTCTTCCACCGTGAGGCCGGAGAGGACCGACTCCTCCGGCGGCGCCTCGCCTGCGGAGGACGCGAATCCGTCGCGCTCCTTGATGAACAGCCACTCCTTCTCGCCCTTCTTAAGCTTCACCAGCGTCCACATCCCGTGGAGCTTGATCCCACGGAGCTCGAAGAGCAGCTTGCCCTTGGCCAGCCCCTCGGCTGGATCGCCCACCGGCAGCCACTGTCCGCGGTCCCAGACGATCACCGCCCCGGCCCCGTAGTTTCCTTCCGGGATGAGGCCCTCGAAGTCGCCGTACTCGAGCGGATGGTCTTCCACATGGACGGCAAGGCGCTTGTCAGCGGTGTCGAAGGACGGGCCTTTGGGAACTGCCCAGGAGCGCAGCACCCCCTCCATCTCCAGCCGGAGATCAAAGTGCAGGCGACGGGCGGCATGCTTGTGAACTACGAAGAGTCCGCCAGCACCGGCTGACCCTGTTTCCAATGATCCGGCCGGTTCCGGGGTGCGCTCGAGCGAGCGCTTATCCCGGTAAGGGCCAAGGGGATCCGGTTTGGCATGCGGCATGGTGGGGAATTTACTTCTGCTTGCGGCCATTGGCTTTGCTGCGTATATAAATTCTATGCCTCCTAGAGCCATCGCCACTGCAAACATCTCCTTCGGGCTGGTATCCGTCCCAGTCCAGCTCTACTCCGCGAGCGAGTCGTCCGCCACGGTCAGCTTCAACATGGTGCACAAGGCGTGCGGCACCCGCCTGAAGCAGCAGTACATCTGCCCCAAGGACGAGGTCGTAGTGGAGAAGGACGAGATCGCCAAGGGATACGAGTTCGCCAAGGGCCAGTACGTCATCTTCTCACCCGAGGAGATCAAGGCGCTGGACGAGAAGGCGACCAACTCCATCGACATTACCGAGTTTGTTCCCTTGACGGCGGTAGATCGCATTTACCTCGAGAAGGTGTACTACCTCGGCCCCGACAAGGGAGGCGATCGAGCCTACCGGCTACTCGGCGAGGCGCTCAAGGACACGGGGCGCGCCGCCCTGGGCCAGTACTCTGCCCGCGGCAAACAGTACTTGGTTCTGGTTCGTCCGCTCGATGGCGTACTGGTCATGGAGCAGCTCCACTATGCGGCCGAGCTTCGCCCTGCGTCGGAGGTGCCCCACCCGGACACGCCGGTGAAGGAGGCCGAGCTCGCGCTGGCGCGGCAACTAATCCAGCAGTCGGCCACCGATGATTTCCACCCCGAGAACTATCACGACACGGTGCGCGAGCGCGTGCTGGAGGCCATCCAGCGTAAGGTCGAGGGCCAGGAGATCACCGCCGAGGCTGCTCCGAAGGAAACCAAGATCATCGATTTGATGGATGCCCTAAAGGCGAGCTTGGCAAAAAAGGGTGCCAGCACAGACGTGAAGTCGGCCAAGCGCGTGGGTGGGAAAGCTGATGAAGCCGACGAGGCGCCGCCGAAGAAGCGGAGGGCGGGCAGTAGAGGCTAAAGCCCGCCGACATCCAGCAGGACGGCAGGCAGGAAGTGGCGGTGAGGCATTTGAAGGAGTACCAGAAGTTGAGTGAATGCGAACCCTCGTAGGTACCAGCGGATGGTCCTACAAGGAGTGGAAGGGCAGCTTCTACCCACCGAAGCTACCCCAAGGTGAGATGCTCGGCTTCTATGCCTCGCGGTTCTCCACCGTCGAGGTCAACAACTCATTCTACCGGATCCCAACCGAAAAGGTGCTGGTGGGCTGGGCCGAGCAGGTCCCGCCCGACTTTCGCTTTGTCCTCAAGGCCTCCAGAAGGATCACGCACAACAGTCGCTTGGCGGACGATGACGGCTCACTGGAGTACTTCCTTCGAGCGGTCAATCCGCTGGGCGAACGTCTGGGCCCCACGCTGTTCCAGCTGCCGCCAACGTTCAAGAAGGACGCGGTTCGCCTCCGCGCCTTCCTGGCCCGCCTGCCCAAGCGGTGGCTGGCCGCTCTCGAGTTTCGCCATGCTTCCTGGTTCGACGACGAGGTGTACGATCTCCTCCGGTCCCATGACGCCGCACTGGTGGCGGTCGATGAGGATGAGACCGAGGGCAAGGGCGCACCGCTGGTGCCTACAGCATCCTGGGGGTACTTCCGGCTCCGTCGGACGGCCTACGATACGAGCGCGCTGGAGGCCTGGGCCGGCCGGATCCAGCGCGCCGAGTGGACGGACGCGTACGTCTTTCTCAAGCATGAAGATGGAAGTCCTCGGGGCCCCGGCGCCGCGGAAGATCTGAAACGAATTCTGGGAAGTTCCGGATGAGGTGATGAGGATCACGACCCCTCCGGAGACCCATGGCTACTGTACTGGTCCCTTGGAAGTCGCGATACCTGAAGCGACGGAGGAAAACCATGGCGACCAATAAAAGCTGGAAGGAAGAGGACAGCTGGTGGCGCGGCAACTTCAGCTCGAGGCCTTACGCTACCGGCCGCGATTACGAAGAGTTTCGCCCGGCATACCAGTACGGGTATGAGTCGGGGCTGCACCACATGGGGCGGGAGTGGAATGATGTGGAATCCGATCTTCGGACCGGCTGGGAGAAGTTCGAGGGCCGGCGTGGAGCAGGGTCCACGTGGGACAGCGTGAAACATGCCATACGCGATGCCTGGCATCGGGTCACCGGCAAGCACGATCTGGACCCCGATCGCATGAGCGAGGCGGAGTACGACCGAGTCTCACAAGGCGATCGAACCCGCTAGGTCAGTTGTCCGCCCCTCGTGGGGCAATCCTTGAACCCGCTGGGGTCTAGGGTCGAAATGTGACTCTAGGCCCCAGTCTTTCTCTGTCTCAGCCC
The DNA here is from genome assembly GCA_034666205.1 of Gemmatimonadales bacterium. GTDB lineage: Bacteria > Gemmatimonadota > Gemmatimonadetes > Gemmatimonadales > GWC2-71-9 > CAVVWJ01. The sequence continues at coordinate 2,518 of JAXDMF010000366.1, read as the reverse complement.
AAGAGTAAACGCAGAGCCATTTTCGTGATCTGGAACACGGCATCATCCTCGGTTTGACTGTCTTTTGTCCCATTCCCAAGCATCGCTCCACGCCGTCGATCAGGCGGCGCCGAGGTGATAGCGGCGAACGGTGAGCAAAGGAGCCTTACGATGACGATGGCAAACACGGGGACCCGTGGATTCCAGGACGAGGCCGCCGGGCAACAGAGCCTGCCCCCAGCGGAGCGAGGGGATGGCGGTAGCGCGCGGGAGCAAATCCGGGAAGTGAAGAACCAGGTGGTGGATCAGGCCAAGCAGACCCTGCAGCAGGCCAGAGAGCGGGCCGGGTCGAGCCTGGGGGAGAGCAAGGGTCAGTTCGCCGCCCAGATCGGGGTGGTGGCTCAGGCCCTGCGGCGCACCACCCAGCATCTCCGCTCCGAGGACCAGTCTCGTATTGCCGGTCTGACCGAGAGCCTCGCCCGACAGCTCGACCAAGCGTCGAACTACCTCCGAAACAAGGATGCATCCGCCATGCGGAACGATCTGGAGAACCTCGCCCGCCGGCAGCCGGCCATCGCGATCGGCGGCGCCCTGGTGCTCGGCCTGATCGGTGCCCGCTTTCTGAGGAGTTCGGAGCGGCGCCGGGGGGGCGGTCATGCCTGAGCTCAGGCAGGAGCGGGGTGTCGCCGAGCTGTTGGGACAGCTCAGCCAGGACATGACGATGCTGGTGAGGCAGGAGGTCCAGCTCGCCCGTGCGGAAATGAGCGACAAGCTTTCCCGGCTCACGGCGAACCTGGTGTCGGTCGTCGCCGGCGGGTTTGTCGCCTACGTGGGCGCGCTCGCCCTTGTGGCAGCACTGATCCTGGCACTTCACAACCTGGCGAACATATCGCCCTGGGTCTCGGCACTGATCGTAGGTGCCGTGCTCGCCATTGCGGGCTATGCCATGCTTCGTCGCGGGCTGGGTGAACTCAAGCGGGTGGACCTCGCTCCCCGCAGAACCGTGGAAAACATCAAGGACGATGTTCAGGCCATCAGAAATGACGTCCAATGGGCAAAGGAGCAGCAGTTATGAGCGAGTACGAGCGACAGAACCCCGAAGAGATCGAGCGCGAGATCGGACAGACCCGTAACCGCCTGAGCCGGGATATCGATGAGCTGGGCAATAAGCTCAGCCCGCAAAATCTGAAGGAAGAAGCGAAGAGCGCGATCAAGGGTGCGGCGCACGGGGCGGTGTCCAACGTGGGCGAGCAGGCCCGCCGCACGGGCTCCCGTCTGGTGGAAGTCATCCGGGAAAACCCTTTGCCGGTAATCGCCGTCGGGGCCGGGGTGACGTGGCTCTTGACCCAGCGCTCCCACAGTCAGGTGTCGGGCACCAGGATGGCCCGCTACGCCTACACCGGACCCGAGCGGCGCCAGGGAGATAGCTGGCAAAGCGGTAGCGGGATCCGGAGCCGGGGTGGTGGTACCGTGAGCGGAGTGAAGGATTCAGTGAGCGAAGCGGCGAACAGCGTTGCCGAGCGCGCCGGCGAGTTCAAGGACCGGGCCGGGGAGCGGATCGGGGATTTGGGCAGCGAAGCACGGCGGAAAAGCCGCCGGATCAAGACCAACCTCCAGCACGCGGCGGAGGAGAACCCTCTGGCGCTGGCGATCGGCGCGGCCGTGGTAGGTCTGGCGTTGGGTATGCTCCTGCCGGGCACCCAGCGGGAAGACGAGCTCATGGGCTCGTCCCGGGATCAGCTGGTCGATCGCGCCGAGAGAACGGCCGAACGGGTCAAGGATGCCGCAGTCGAGGCCGGCCGTGAGCTCAAGGAGACCGTCCAGACCGAGATCGAGGTGCACAAGCCCGAAGTCACGCAGGTGGTACAGGAGGCTGGTCGGACCGTGAAGGACCAGGTCAAGGAATCGGCCAGGCGGGTAAAGAAGGAAGCGAAGGACGCAGTGAGAGAAGCGGGCAGTTGAGCGAGCGGGATTGCGGCGGCCTACTCTCCGAGGCGAACCAGTTCGCGGCGAGTGAGTAACCATTTCAGCGTGGAAGACCCGGGCGAGAAGGCCGCCACCTCCAACAGACAGGCACCTCCCTTTTTCAGCTCGATGAATGCCGTCCTCTTGCCCGCCAGCATGTAGCTGATCAGCGCACTCAGATGGGGCTCGTGCCCGACCAGGGCCACCGTCCCATCCGCCCGCTGAGTTCCGATCCATGTGAGCGTCTTGGCCGGGTCCTCATCCGGTGTCAGCGCGTCCACCGTCACCACCTCGCAGTCGTATTCGCTCGCGATGATCTCTGCCGTCTGGACCGCCCGCACCAGCGGACTGGTTGCGACGACGTCGACATGCGGCTGCAGGGTGGCCAGACCGAACGCAGCCTGACGCATATCCTTCTTGCCGTCGGGAGAAAGCGGCCGCAGCCGGTCGTCCCGCCCCTCTGCCTCCCAAGCTTCCGGATCTCCCGCCGGACCATGCCGGATCACCAGCACGTTCACACCGAGCTCCTTTCTCAGTTGCGCTTGATGTACCATGCCCACGGGGAAAGGGGAAG
>JAXDMF010000365.1:0-4889 GCA_034666205.1 Gemmatimonadales bacterium | reverse complement strand
TCCAGCCGGAAGATTCGTTGTATCAGGAGGGAGGCGAATCCGCTCTCGCCATAGAGAAACAAAAAGGCGAGCACGCCGACGAGCGGCGGAAGTACCGCCGGCAGCGCAACCAGGCCACCCACGATACGGCGGCCCGGAAAGTCATAGCGGGAGAAGAGGAACGCGAGCGGGATCCCGATGGCTCCGGCCAGCCCCACCGTTGCGAGTGAGATCCACAGACTGCCCCAGAGCGCCTGCGCCTCGTTCCGCCGCTCCAGGAATTGCCGCACGAAGTCGACAGTCCATCCATCCGCGCCGCGAAAACCCTCCACCAGGACGAGCACCAGCGGGTACACGATCAGCCACACCAGGAGCAGCAGCAGCCCCACTTCGAGGAGTGCCGCGCGCCTGCCGCCGATCACCGATCACCCGGAGGAAAGAGATGGATACCCCCACCCGACCGGCGGCTCGGCATGATCCCCACTCGATCACCCGGCCGGACCGACCGGGGCGGCCCGGTGACCTCGAGTCTGGCACCGCCATCGGTCGCGACGGTGAACAGACTTGCCGCGCCGGTGAATCGCCGCTCGGCCACTGTTCCGGGGACTGCGCCCGGCGCCGGCGCCATCAATCGAAGTGCTTCCGGGCGCACGACCATCAAGGCTTTCCCCTGCGGTGGTACTGCTCCCGGCGGGGTAGCGCCATCGGTGAGCTCCCACTCCACCCCTTCCAGTGAGACGCGAACCCCACGCTCGGTCGGCCCGAGCACCGTCACGGCGATGCGGCTCGACCGTCCGACGAACTCTGCGACAAATGGGTTGGCCGGGGCGGCGTAGAGATCCTCCGGCGAGCCGACCTGCTCCAGCCGACCTCCCCGCAGCACCGCAACGCGATCGCCGAGATCGAACGCCTCGTCCTGCTCATGGGTGACGAGCACAGTTGTGATTCCTACCCGGCGGATCAGCTCCCTGATCTCGCCCCGGGTTCGCTCCCGAAGCGACGGATCCAGATTCGAGAGCGGCTCGTCCAGCAGCAGCACTCGCGGCTCAGGCGCGAGGGCCCGAGCCAGCGCGACACGTTGCTGCTGGCCCCCGGAGAGCTGGGCTATGCGCCGGCGCTCGAAGCCGGCGAGATCCACCAGAGCAAGTGCCCGTGCCACCCGCTGATCCAGCTCTCCTCCGCGAACGCGGAGAGACTCCAGCCCGAATGCCACGTTTGCCCCGACGTCGAGGTGGGGGAAGAGGGCGTAGTGTTGGAATACCATGCCGAAGCGCCGCGCCACCGGCTCGACCGCCGTGACGTCCTCGTCCTCCACCCATACGCGTCCGGCGTCCGGCGTCTCGAATCCGGCCAGCAGCCGTAGCGTGGTCGTCTTGCCGCTCCCACTCGGGCCCAGCAAAGCCAGCATCTCGCCGCGATCGAGGGCAAGCGAGAGGCTGTCGACCGCCACCGTCCCGTCGAAACCCTTGGTGAGGCCCTCGAGCCGCAAGAAGGTCACTTCTCACCTCTCACTTCTCACCTCTCACTTCTTTCCTGTTCCGCGCACGTGCTGATCCCAGTAGCTCATCCACGCCGGCCCCTGTTGGGAGAACAGACCCCAATCCACGTCGGCCACGACCATCTCACGCTCGACGTCGGCCACCCATGAGGGCACCGAATCGGCCGGGAGGTCGGTCCGAGCCGGGAGCCGGAACACCACCCGGGCGGCGAGCAGTTGGGCCTCCTGGCTCCCGACGAAGTCGATAAATGCGCGGGCGGCCTCGGGGTGCCGGCTACCACGCACCAGTCCGATGCCATCGTCGATGACCACGGTGCCGCTCCGGGGAAAGACGTAGCCCAGGGGCATGCCCTTGGCCTGAGTGATCAAGATGTCCTGAAGATCCCAGAGGCTTATCAGCCCCTCCTGACGAGCAAGCTTCTCGTACAGCAGCGCCGGACTGATGGTATAGGTCTTGGTTTGGCCATCCAGCCGCCGAAGCCAGGCCATGCCCTGGGCCGTGTCTCCGGTCTGACGCAGGCTGCGTAGCAGGATGAGCCCCCAGATGGCGCGCATCGTTCCGCTGGCCATGGGGTCCCGGATGATGATCTTGTCTTTCCAGCGGGGCTCCAGCACGTCGTCCCAGTCCTGGGGCGCGTCCCGGCGAGGCACCGCTCGGCTGTTGAAGGCGATCACCGCCGGAGTGCGGTAGACCGGATAGTAGAGATCCCGGGGGCCGGCTCCGCGGTGGTCCACCTTGCCCGCCCACACCGGACGGTAGGGCGCCAGCACCGAGTCCTGGATCCCGCGATCGAAAATCGAGGCCGGACCGCCGAACCAGACATCGGCCTGCGGATTGACCCGCTCGAAACGCAAACGGTCGAGGATCTCCTGCGAGCCCATATCCAGCCAGCGCACATCGATGTCGGGCCGTCGGGCCTCAAACGCGTGCTCCAGCAGCACGAGCTGGTCGCGGCCGTGGGGCGAATAGAGTACCACTGGGGTCCGAGTGTCATGGGTGCAGGCGGGAAGGACGGGAAGGACCGGAAGGAAAGAAAGAAGCCAACGGTACCAACGACACCGCGCGTTGGCGCTATCCCTCCCGCCCTTCCCGACTTTCCCGCCCTTCCCGTCACCGCCCATGCGGCAGCGCAAGCAGATTGCTGAAAAGCCGAAATGCTCCCGGCACCCCGGCAGGCAGCTGCCGGAAGAAGCTCAGGCCGGTGTAGACGTAGGTTCCCTTCCCAACCGGCGCGATCAGAAGTCCGCCGAGAAGCGGGGCATCGCCGGGGTCGTGAGTCTCGAGAACCGGCCGGTACCGGCGGTCCCAGGTTCGGGCGAAGTAGAGTCCACGCTCCTGGACCCAGCCCTTCCAGTCCGCTGCGCTCAGCCGGTTCGGCACCCGCACCGCCGGATGATCGGGTACAACCAGCCTCACCGGCGCGTTCTCGTCGGTGACTCGATCGTGGCCCACCGGCGCCACCAGAAGCCCACCGAGAAGCGGCGCGTCGCCCGGATCGTGAGTCTCCAGGATTGGCCGGTACCGGCGATCCCAGGTCCGGGCAAAGTAGAGTCCCCGTTCCTGAATCCAACCTTTCCAATCCGCCGCGCCCAACCGGTTGGGCGCGCGCACCGCGGGATGATAGGGTGCGACCAGCAGTACCGGCGCGTTCTCATCGGTGACCCGGTCATGGCTGACCGGCGGAGCGGCCCGTGCGGGCGTGGATCCCGGGCGGGTCGGCGCCGACTCCTCCAGGCGCAGCGGCTGCCCACCGACCGTCATGGGATAGGGCGCAAACCGGCCATTGAAGAATTGGTGCTGCTGATACTGGACGATGAGAAGGCCGCCTCGACGGGCGTAGTCGAGAAGGCGCCGGTTGTTTTCCACCAGTGCCGAATCCGTCTCGTACGCGCGCGGCCCGACCACGATGACATCGTATCGATCGAGCCGATCCCGCTCGAGCGCCGCGCCGCTGAGCAGGGTGACGGGTACTCCCACGCTGGCGAGTGCCTCGGGCACCCGATCGGCGGCGCCGCGAATGTAGCCAACGCGGGTGAGTCGAGGCAGGAGCAAAGGAGCCAGCCGGAGTGTGGTCGTCGCGAGCCTGGTGTACGAGCGAGGCCTGATGTGAGGGTAGTCGACGGTATACACCCCCACGTCGTACGTCGTTCCCGCGACGTCCTGTGCCACGGCGTGAATCTCACCGCTGTCGGGAACGAGACGAGCGGGAGGTCTTACCTCGAAGACGAAGCTTTCGCGCTCGTCCTCCCGGGCGAAGTGGAAGCGTTGGGGGGCTAGGGCCGGCCAGCCGCGGGGGAGTTGTAGACGCACCGTGCCGGAGGTCGAGTCCCTGGCGCCATGGGTGAGTGTGACGGTGAAGCGATGCGGCGTGAGCGAGCCGGTAGGCCACACCTCGGTGGCCGGATCGAGCTTTACATCGACGCGCGGCACTACGGTGACCGGCCGTCGCACCTCTCCCCGGGCTTGATCGTTGAACCGGAAGACCGCCTCGGACCAGGCGCCCGCCTCCGCGCTGTCGGCTGGGCCTTCCGTCAACTCGCTCGACCCGACGAAGTCGGGCCAATCGAAGGGGTCGCCGTCGGGGAGCGGGCCGATCACGTGGCTGGAAGCATGCTTCGGCCAGGTATACAGGTCACCGTCCCGGGGCGACCTGAGGAAGTATGGCATGGTCAGTGGCTGGTCCTGGAGGACTGCAAATTCGACCGTGTCGACCCTGGCCTGCAATGGCGGTACGGCGCGATCCAGATTGCGCTCGGGCCCATGACATTCAGCCAAAGGGATGCACTGGGTCACCGTCATCTGGACCGAATGCGGGATGGTGGATGCGTTCCAGAGCGATAGACTCCAACGCAACGGCTGCCCCGGCACGACCCGATCGTCGTCTACGGTGGCATCGAACACCACCCGCGCCAGATTCCACGCCGCATCATTGAGATGAGCGAGCTGGTCGGAGAGCTCGACGCCGCGGGTGTAATACAACGTCTTGTCGGTGGTATCGGCGCCCGGCGTCTCGACGATCGACTCCTCGAGATCTCGAGTGGCGCGGGCCAGGAGAAGGCGCCCGCGGGAAAGTCCCTCTGGTCCAGCGGCGGCAATGGCTGAGTCGATGCGGGCGACATACCGGCGGAGCGCGAGAGGCGTTTCGTTGCGGCGGACCAGTTCGGCTGCCCCTCCGACTCGGCGTCGTTCCCCCAGCGGCATGCCGGCCATGGTCGTATCGATGCCGGCGAACAGCCCGGCGGACCCGCCACCGGTGCGGTCTTCCCAGAGTGCCAGGCGAACCTTGGACGGTCCAATCTGCTGCAGCTGCCCCATGTCCTGAGACCGATGCAGGCTCCGTCCCGCCATCGCGATCTGGTGGTAGGACTTTCCAACGGCCGGGTCGAGCACCCCCCCGTTCAGCGTGAGCGT
>JAXDMF010000364.1:0-4398 GCA_034666205.1 Gemmatimonadales bacterium | reverse complement strand
GGGCTTTGGGCTGTGGGCTATGGGCTAAGAGCTCGGCACTCCTCATCCCGAGCGCAGCGAGGGATCTATTCAGCGGGCCCATAGCCCCAAACGGGTAAACGACATGAGAGGTTTCAGAGGGCATAGGGTCTGCCCACACCATAGATGGTACGATAGCTGGAAGGGTTGCTAAGCGCACATGCCGGCGTCCTCTTCGCCCCGTCTCATCGGCCTGCCGTATGACGCGAGCTCCTCTTTTCTCAGAGGTCCGGCCGAGGCGCCGGCGCTCATTCGTGCCGCGCTTCACTCGTCCCACTGGAATACGTGGACCGAGCAAGGACAGGATCTCTCGGTGCCGGGAACGCTGACCGACGCCGGCGATCTCCCGCTGCCGCCCACTGCCGAGGCTCGCCACCAGATCGAGGCTGGCATTGCCGAGTTGCTCGCCGGTGGCTGGCGGCCGCTCGCGCTGGGCGGCGACCATTCCGTGACTTATCCGATCCTCCGCGCAATGAGCCGGAGCTACCCGTCGCTCACGATCCTCCACATCGACGCCCATCCCGATCTCTACGACGAGTTCGAGGGCGACCGTTTCTCCCACGCCTGCCCCTTCGCCCGGATCATGGAGGAGGGCCTCGCCCGCCGCCTGGTCCAGGTCGGCATTCGCACGATGAACGAGCACCAGCGGAGCCAGGCCGACCGCTTCGGAGTCGAGGTCATCGATATGCGCGCCTGGCAGGCCGGTATTCGGCCCGCCCTGGACGGCGCTGTCTATTTCTCGATCGATCTCGATGGCCTGGACCCGGCCTACGCTCCCGGCGTGTCACATCGCGAGCCCGGCGGACTATCGGTGAGAGACGTGCTCACCCTGGTTCAGGACAGCAGGGGAACCGTCGTCGGCACGGACGTGGTGGAATACAACCCGCGGCAGGACGTCGGCGGCTTGACCGCGACAGTGGCAGCAAAGATCGTGAAAGAGGTCGCGGGTCGAATGCTGGCTGACGCCGCCGCGGATTAGCCCATCCAGCCGAAGGCCTGTTCTATGTCTCGAGTGCGATCTTCTCTTGCGGGTATGGTGGCCCTGGCGCTCGTCAGCTGCTGGCCCCATGCCGATACACCACCGCGGGCGGGGTTGTCTCAGAACCCCGCGCAGCCAGTGGCCGCGGCGGCTGACTCGCTTCCCCTTACCGGACTCGCCGTCGCGGATAGTCTGCGCGCCTGGTGTGCCGAGTTCGTGGCCGACTCCGCCGCCCCCGCTCCGAGGCCCGGTCGTCGGGTAACGATCGTCTTCCCGGGACCCGCCACCGTCCCGGCGTTACGGGCTCGGCTGGGCCACACCCGCCCAGGTGAGTGCGCGGCCGAATTCCCGCAGCCGCGGTGGATCGACTATGGGGCATATAGCCTCCAGCTGATCGACTCTCTCCCGCCCGAGGCGACGAACCTGCCGAACGTGGCGCTGGTAGTGGCAAGTGAGGCGACCTGGTCGCGTGGCGCGGACGGCGTAGTGCGGGCAGACGTGGATGGGGATGGGCAGCCTGAGGAGGCGCGCCGCTGCACCGCGGACGAAGGTGAGCACTTGACGCTCTGGAGTCCGCGGCCTGGAGGCGGCCGGGTGCGCCGCTGGCACGAGTACTACGATTGGGGGGGCTTCACGGACCCGACCTGCAAGCCGGGTGAGGACGGCGGGGAGCCTAGCACGGTGCAATGAACGGCGGTACGGCGGACGCGGGATGGAGTGACTGTCATAGCGATGCGAAGGATCGGCCCGCATGACGTCCAGTCGAGATCTCAATGGGAGCCGACCTTCCCCGCTTCCCCGCTTCCCCGCCTATCGCCTTACCTGATACGCCAGCTTCACGAAGAACCCATCGTTTACCCGCTGGAGCCGAGACCAGTTGAACTCCGCGTCGCTCTCGAGCGAGCTGCCGTAACCCAGGAACGCAACGGTTCCCGGTGTGGGCTCGAAGGACGCGAGGAGATCGAGCCGGAACCCGTTGAACTCCGTCGTCGGCTGAGCAGCGCCGCCAACGAACAGGGAGTCGCCAGTCGCGGGGTCGAGGAGCGCGGCCCGGCGCTCCGAACGGTACTCCCCGATAACCCGGAAGAAGAGCGCCCGGTTGGGCTGGTACTCCAGCTTGAGCCGGGGAATGGTCGAGCGGGCAAACTCGCTGCCGTCCAGGCGGAACAGCCGGAACACCGTGCCGAGCGCCGTGATCCGGACGGTGGACGTAGGTCTGAGATCAACGCCACCGGTCAATTGCCAGCCCCTCCCCGTGGTTCCCTCCTGAAAGATCGCAGCACGCCCCCGCCCGTAGGACGCGGTCGCTCCGAGCTGCTGCCAGGTGGGTGTGGTGACTTTCGCCGTCCCGGTGAAGCCGGAGAAGTCGTCTGCCGGCAGATACGCCGGTCCCGCGGCGCTCCCGATGGTATAGCTCGCGAAGCTAGTGTCCTGGAAGTTCACGAAGTTCCGCTCGACGTGGCCATTCAGCGCCCACCCGCCCCGGAGCTGGAAAGTGACGTCCGCCTGCTCCTTTCCTTCGAGCCCGGGCTTGAATCCGAAGTGGTCATACAGCCAGGTCCGCTCAGGGCCGAAGAACACGGTGAGATTTTCCAGCGCCGCGCCGCGGGCGCCATACAGTGTGAATCGATTGAAGGCACGTCCGTTCACCACCCCGCTCCGGAGCCGGTTTACGAATCCTGCCTGATCGTCAAACCCTGCGCCAAGGCCGTTCAGCAGGTAGTTGAATCCCCAGGACCGCCCGGTCCGGTCGTACTCCGCCTGCCAGATTGGAGCACTCCGGCTGCCGAGATCGTCGCTGGTCCAGGAGCGGCCGTACTGGAACTGGGCGTAGTAGAGACTCCAGACGTAGCGGAAGTCGCCGGCAAGAACCCGGTTGTGCTCGCCTGCCTGGTCGCGATTGGTGAAGGTGACACCGGCGATGGAGTTACGGCCCAGGTCGCGGCGGAAGCGGCTGATGTTGAACCAGGCGTCGCCCGCATCGGTCTGATCCACGGCGGTCAGATGCGCCACGCCGAGCTGGCCGAACTTGCCGGTGAGCTTGGCGCCTGCCTTTGGATTCACGATGCGGCGGGTGTAGACCAGAGTCTGGGGTGAGCCGAAGAGCTCGATCCCCTCGAGGAAGAACGGCCGCTTCTCCGGAAAGAAGAGAGCGAAGCGCTCGTTCACCGTCACCTGGCCTTGGTCGCTCTCCACTTGACTGAAGTCGGGATTCGCCGTCGCGTCGAGGGCATAGCTGCTGAAGCCGAGTCGCAGATTGAGCCCGGCGTCCGGGTTGACGTCCTCCCGGATGAACCTTCCACTCACGCCGTCAATGTTGCCATCGGCAGTGGCGGTCACGAACGGCTGGGCCTCGACGGTGACACCGTGCCGCATGTCGTGCAGCCCGCCGATGGCCCCCTCCTGTCCCAGGAAGCTGGCGTTGGCCCGGCGGACGTCGGTCCAGGTGTCGGTGTAGCCGGTGCGCTTGACCACTCGGGTGACGTTGAATCCCCAGGTCTGGGGACCACCCCCTGGATAGCGGAGACTCCTGAAGGGAATGCGGATCTCGATCTCGTAGCCCCGATCGGTAATCCGGCCCTTCGAGTCCCAGGTGAAGTCGGGGTTCTTGTCGATGCTGCCCGGAATGAGGCTGCTGACCTGGCCGGCTCCTTCGCTGCGCACCCCGTCGGCCTGGACGCCCAGCGGGTTCACGGCGAAGAAGAACGCTCGGCGCCGGTCGTGAAAGGTGTCGAGGTCGAGGACCACGTAGTCGTCGTTGTCGATGTTGTCCCGGTCCGCCACCGTCGCGCGAATGGCGGCTGGGTTCCGGTCGTGGGCGATGATGCCGAAGTAGATCGCGTCCGGGGCGTACCAGGCTAGAACCTCGGTCTCCTCCTCCGCCGGGCGGCCATCGACCGGTTGGTACTGCCAGAAGCCGGTGAGCCGGGTAGCCTGAGACCAGACCGGCTCGTCGAGCTTGCCATCGATCTGGACTTGACTCTCCAGACGGGGGATCTCCGCGGTAGGCGATCCTTTGCCCTGGACGACGGCGCCGGAGCTTGGGCCAGGGCCCTGGAGGAGCAGCAGGAGCGCGAGCATGGTCCACGAGTTAGAGTGGAAACTGGCCGAGCCACCGGCCGCGGTGGAAAATAAGGTTGGAGAAACGTACGGAAAGGTGGCGAGGGGAGTTTCCCGGCAGGGCTAGCGAACCGACGTTTTCACTTTCACTTTCCCCCCCATCGCGTCACCCTCACCCAAGGAGGATCTCATGCTTCAGTCCACCCGATTCGGCCTTACGGCGCTCCTGGTCCTGGGCGCTGCCTGTCAGCCTCGTCCCAAGACCGAGACTGGAATGGTCAAGGCCGGAGCAGACGCCGCCGCCGCCGCCGGCCTGTCCGACGAGGACAAGGCGGGCATAC
>JAXDMF010000363.1:0-6764 GCA_034666205.1 Gemmatimonadales bacterium | reverse complement strand
GGCGCCAGGGCGTACAACGAGGCCGCCGAGGCAGCGGCACGCCAGCCGCCCAGCCGTTGTCCGAGGCTCCAGAGCAGTGGGAAGGCGGCCAGAGCCCAGAGCACCGAGAACAGCCGGAGTACCCGGTCGGAAGTGCCTAGCGTGCGGGTCCAGGCATTCAGCAGCAGATAGTAGAGGGGCGGACTGGTGTCCGAGAGCAGGACCGCGCGGATGACCTGACGCGCGCCGGCCGCTGGCACGCCGTGCCGCAGGTAACGCCCGTACGCCGCCGCAGGCTCGGCTTCATGCGGTTCAACGAAGTCTCCCTGAGCGGGGTCGGCACTGGCGGCAGGATGCTCGAGGCTGTGCCCAGTCGTCATTGCGAGCGAAAACAGCTCGTCGGCCCACAGGCCCTGCTGGCCTGCGAGCTCCACCCGGAGCAGCGTTGCCAGCCCGAACAGGAGAAGAGCCGAGAGCATGCGCCAATGCCGGGGGCTCATGCGATCGGCTCCGGGAGACTTGGAGAGATCATTGAGTGGGAAGTTAGGGACATGGTCCGGAACCGACCAGACATACAATCCTCAGGTCTGACTGATGGGCTCACCGCGTGTGGTGGTGCTGGGGGGCGGACTGTCCGGCGTAGCCGCAGCCTACACTCTGGCTCGCGCCGGTCTGACCGACGTTGTGGTCGTTGAAGGCGGAGCTACCCTCGGCGGTCTGGCCGGGAGCTTCGAGCGCGAGGGTCACTTTTATCCCCTGGGCTACCATCACATTCTTCACCGGGACCGGACCCTTCTTTACTTCCTCGATTTGATCGGCGCCTTGCCCCGGGTCGTCTGGCGGCGGATCCGGATGCTGTTCCATCTCGGGCGCGAGACGTACGACCTCGGAAGCCCGAGCGGATTCCTGCGCTTCCCTATGCGGCCAGCCGACAAGGTGCGGTTCGTCCGCCTGATGCTCAAGGCATTCGGTAAGCGCGACTGGTCGGACTGGCAGGACCGGAGCGCCGCTGACCTGATCGATCACTATGCCGGCCCCGGGGTGCGGGAGGTGCTGTTCGAGCGGCTGACCCGACTCAAGTTCGAAATGCCCTGCGCCGAGGTCAGCGGCGCCTGGCTCGGCGCGCGCCTCCATTACCGCGAGGGCTCGGCGCCTCTCGGGTACATTGCCCATGCCAACTGGACCAAGGTGCTGTGCGACGGGGTGACTCGGCTCCTGGAGGAGGCCGGCGTCGGGATCCGGACTCAGGCGCGGGTCGCCCGGCTCCACACGGCGGGTAACCGGGTGATCGAGGCCGAATTGGAGAGCGGCGAGCGGATCCGAGGCGACCTCTTCGTCAGTACCGTGCCGACCGAGATTTACCTCCGGCTGCTGCCAAGCGACACCACTCCGCACCTGGACAGCATCCGCTATACGGCCCTGATCTCCGTAGTCTGCGCGACTCGGCAGGCGGTCCGGCCCGAAGCCTACTGGATCAACCTGGCCTCGATGGACCGCACTGCGGGAGCCATCTTCCTGCTCAGCGCCTTGAATCCTACCATTGGCCGGCCGGGAGACACCTGCGTCAACTTCGTCACCCACCTCCGAGGTCGCGACCGGCCGCTCTTCAGCGCGAGCGACGAGCAGCTGACGGCGAAGTATGCTGAGGACTTTCGTGAGGTCTTTGGTTTCGAGCTGGAGCCGTTCTGGACCCATGTCGCGCGGGTACCGATGTATTCGCCGGTGTTCGATCGGGGCTTTCGCAATCCACCGATCACCAGCGCTTCCTGGAAGAACGTGTACTTTGCCGGGAACTACCGCACCTTTCCCTCGATCGTATCCACTGGTACCGCCCTGGGCTCGGGCGTAGCTACGGGCAGCGCGGTGCTCGAGGCCCTCGGGCGGTCGACGGACTTGCCGGGTGCCGTCGCCAACTTTCGCCTGCGGTCGATGCCTCGTGCCTGAACCGATTGGTGGAACCGAGAGCCCTATGACCACACTCGACCTCCGCTCGACCACGAAGTCGCAACTGCTGGCCGTTCCTCAGGCGCTGCGGGCACACCAATGGGTCAAGAATCTGCTCGTCTTTGTGCCGGTGCTGTTGGATCATAAGATCTTCGACCCCCTGGTACTTTCCAAAGCGATGGTTGCCTTTGTTGCCTTCTGCTTTGCTGCTTCCGGCACCTATGTCCTCAACGACCTGCTCGATAGTGATGCCGATCGCCGCCACCGGACCAAGCGCAATCGGCCCTTCGCTGCGGAAACCCTGAGCCGCTCCTTCGGGTTCTCGATAGTACCGCTCCTCTTCGCCGCTGCCCTGCTCTGCTCGCTTTGGCTCTCGCCGAAGTTCCTGATTCTGCTTGCGACCTACGTCGTGCTGACGAGCGCGTACTCGATCTACCTCAAGCGAATCGCGATTCTCGACGTACTTCTGTTGGCCGGCCTCTATACCCTCCGGGTGCTAGCCGGGGTTGCGGCCAGCCATGTGCGATTCTCGACCTGGCTTCTGGCCTTCGCGATGTTTCTGTTCCTGAGCCTCGCCTTTCTCAAGCGCTACGCTGAGCTGAGTGAACTGAAGGGTGGCGCCACTGACACACTCGAGCGCCGCGGGTACCTCCGCAGCGATCGCGAGTGGCTCGGGTCGATGGGCGGAGCCAGCGGCTACTTGGCAGTCCTGGTGCTCGCCCTCTACATCAACAGCGAGCAGGTCATGGCACTCTACCGCACGCCGCTCCTGCTCTGGCTGATCTGTCCCCTGCTGCTCTATTGGATCAGCCGGATGTGGCTGCTGGCCCATCGCGGCCGCATCGACCAGGATCCAATCGTGGCCACCGTGCGTGACCCGGTCAGTTACGTCATCGGGGCCCTGGTGGCGCTCGTCCTTTACGCCGCCTCCTAGCTGGGGACCGGCCTGGAGATGCGCGCGTACCAGTCGTGGGGGCGCTATCCGCGCACCCAGCATACCCGCGTGCTGCCGGTGTTCTGGCGCTCGGAGCCGCCGGCCCTGGGAGGCGTCACCGAGAGCGTATTACCCTTCGCCTGCGGCCGCAGTTACGGTGACAGCTGTCTCAACGACGGCGGCGCTCTGGTCGACGTCACCGGCCTCCGACGCTTCATCGCCTTCGACGAACCCCAGGCTCTCCTTCGCTGCGAGGCAGGCGTCACTCTGGCAGACGTCCTCAGCCTGATGGCACCACGCGGCTGGTTTGTTCCGGTGCTTCCGGGTACGCAATGGGTCTCCGTGGGCGGAGCGATAGCCAACGACATCCACGGCAAGAACCACCACCACGCCGGCACCTTCGGCGCCCACGTGACCTGCCTCGAGCTCATGCGTTCCACTGGGGAGCGAGTACTCTGCTCTCCCGAGCGAAATGCCGATCTCTTCCGCGCCACCATCGGCGGTCTGGGCCTGACTGGATTGATCCTCTGGGCAGAGATCCGGCTGAAGCGGGTTCCCGGTCCGGCGATCGCCATGGAGCGGGTCCGGTTTGCCTGTCTGGAAGAGTTCCTGGACCTCTCCAGCAGCGACCAGGCGTACGAGTATACCGTCGCGTGGGTGGATTGTCTGGCGCGAGGGCGCCGACTGGGGCGAGGGCTCTTTCTGCGGGGCGACCACGCGTCCGAATCCCTCCCGTCCGGCGAGGCCCATGACGCTCGCCTGAAGGTTCCGATCGATCTGCCCTCAGGCTTTATCAACCGTACGACCCTGGCCCTCTTCAACGCGTGCTACTATCGAAGTCAGCTTCGGGCAAAGCTCCGCAAGACGGTGCATTACCAGCAATTCTTCTTCCCGCTCGACCGCATCGGAGAGTGGAACCGGCTCTATGGCCGACGCGGCTTTTTTCAATACCAGTGCGTGGTTCCCGATGACCTGGGCCGGACCATTGCCGCACTGCTGGCTCAGGTAGCGCGATCCAGCGAGACGCCGGCACTCGCGGTCCTCAAGCGGTTCGGCTCGATTCAGTCGCCGGGGCTTCTGTCCTTTCCCCGGCCCGGCATTACTCTGGCGATAGACTTTGCCAATCGGGGACCGGCCACGCTCGCTTTGCTGGAGCAGCTCGATCGCCTGGTTGTGGACGCGGGCGGCGCCGTCTACCCGGCCAAGGACGCCCGCATGAGCGCCGCCAGCTTCCGGCGCTTCTTCCCCGGCTGGGAAGCGTTCGCATCGCACGTCGACCCCAAGTTCTCCTCTTCCTTCTGGCGGCGTGTCACCACTGCCTGACGCGACGGCATGAGAGTACTGATCGTCGGGGCGACTTCGGCCATCGCCGGCGAGACGGCCAAGGCGTATGCCAGGGATGGCGCCCGCCTTTTCCTGACCGGCCGTGATGCCGCCAGGCTCGCCTCGGTCAGGGATGACCTCCTGGTCCGGGGTGCGGCTCAGGTCGAGACCGCGCAGATGGACGTGGCACGAATCCCCAGCCATCGCCAGGTGATCGACTCAGCCATCGCAGCCCTGGGCGGGCTGGACGTGGCGCTGATCGCTCACGGCACTCTCCCGGACCAGGCACGCTGCCAACAGGACGTGAGCGAGATGCTGGATGCGATGCAGGTCAATTTCACCGCAACCGTCGCACTGTTGACGCTGCTCGCCAACTACTTCGAAGCCCAGCGCAGCGGCTGCATCGCCGTGATCACGTCCGTAGCGGGAGACCGGGGCCGGCAGAGCAACTACGTGTATGGCGCGGCCAAGGGAGGAGTGGACCGATTCCTCCAGGGTATGCGGAACCGGCTCTTCCGGTCCGGGGTGGCAGTGGTGACCATCAAGCCCGGCTTGGTCGAGACGCCGATGACCGCGGGGATGAAGAAGAGTCTGCTCTTCGCCAGTGCCCGACGGGTTGGGCTCGGCATTCACCGTGCAATCGAGCGCCGGCAGAGCGTCGCCTACATACCGTGGTTCTGGAGGCCGATCATGGCAGTGATAAAGTGCCTCCCGGAAGATATTTTCAAGCGCCTTCAGCTCTAGGATTCACATGCGTAGATGCTTGCCGACCTGGATTCTCCTCTGCTCTTTCGCGGTGGGAGCCGCCGCCCAGCAACCTTCGCCGGCCACCGCGAGTGCGAGCCGGGTTGCACGGGCCGTCGATCCGCGGGTCCTTCGCGCCCACCTCGAGTTCCTGGCTGACGATGCGCTGGAGGGCCGGAAGCCCGGAACGCGGGGCGGCGAGCTGGCGGCCAAATACATCGCCGCGCAGTTCCAGCGTCTGGGTCTGGAACCCGCGGGAGACAGCGGCACCTACTACCACCCCGTGCCGATCATCACCCTCACCCCTCGGCCGACCGTGAAGGTGGGTGGCGCCACCCCGACCGAGCTCGCGTATCGTACCGACTACGTGCTCTGGTCGATGCACAACGACTCGACGGTCAATGCCAAAGGCGATCTTGTTTTTGTCGGGTACGGTATCGTGGCGCCAGAATACAACTGGAACGACTACGAGGGCATAGACGTCAAAAACAAGATCGTTGTGGCGCTGGTGAACGATCCCGGTCTTCGCGACTCAACGATCTTTCGAGGAAGGATCCTCACCTACTACGGACGCTGGACCTACAAGATCGAGGAGGCCCAGCGCCAGGGTGCCGCCGGCATCCTCATGGTCCACACGACCGAAAGCGCCACCTATCCGTGGAGCACGGTACAGTCGAGCTGGACCGGACCCCAGGTTCGGATCGAGGAGCCGCCGAAGTCGCTCCTCATAGCCGGGTGGCTGAATCAGGATGCAGCGACCAAGCTCTTCCGCCAGGGTGGCCAGGACCTCGCGAGCCTCATGGACCAGGCGGCCCGGCGCGGGTTCAGACCAGTGCCTCTCGGGCTCCAGATCGACGCCACCGTGCGGAGCGACATCCGCCGGTCCGAAACCAGCAACGTGCTCGGTCGGTGGCCCGGCCGGGGGCCGCTGGCGCGTGAGGCGGTGCTGATCGGGGGTCACTACGATCACTTCGGGATCGGCGCCCCGGTGGACGGCGACTCGATCTACAACGGCGCCGAGGATAATGCGTCAGGCACCGCTGCGGTTATGACCGCGGCCGAGGCCTTCGCGAGGAGCGGCGTGCGGACCGGCCGGTCCATCGTCTTCATCGGGTTTACCGCGGAAGAGGCGGGGCTGCTCGGATCCCAGGCACTTGTCGCCAAGCCAACCATACCGTTGAGCCGTATCGCCGCGATTCTGAACCTCGACGTGATGAACATGTATGGGCGCACCCGAGACGTGTCGGCTCTTGGGCTGGATCAGTCCTCCCTCGGCGGCGTGTTCACCCGTGCCGCAGCCGCGGAGGGGCTCACCGTCACCGTAAACCGTGACGCCCTGATTCGTGGGTCGTATTTCAGATCGGATCACTTCCCCTTTGCCAAGGCAGGAGTCCCGGGGACGTCGATCGAGAACGGTGAGGCGTACGTCGGTCAGCCGGCGGATTACGGCCGCAGGAAGTCGGACGAGTACACCGAGAAGCGGTATCACCAGCCCAGCGACGAGCTGCTCCCTTGGTTGAGCTACGATGGCGCCGTGCAGCAGCTTCGAGTCATCGTCCGTACAGCAGTGGCAGTTGCGAATGCTCCCGGTCAGCCAAAGTGGAACAGGAACTCGGAGTTCCGGCAGGCAGGAGAGGCGAGGCAACAGGGACGGTAAAGGACCCAGAAAACGCGAAAAAAACCCCGAGAGACACGAAAATGCCCGAAAGTGATGGTGTTTATCCCACTTTCACCTCTTTTTCGCACTTTCGTGATTGCCTTGTTTAGTGGAGCGAGGGCCGCTGCTGCTCGCGACAAGAGCGCCCCATCGCTGTCGGTTCCCCTTCCCGTCTTTCCCGTC
>JAXDMF010000362.1:0-3549 GCA_034666205.1 Gemmatimonadales bacterium | reverse complement strand
TAGGTTCGTCCCTGCCAGGCAATGGTCACGGACGCAGGAACCGAGCGCACGATCTGATCAATGAAGACGTCGTCTTCGACCCGGTAGTTTCCGCTGGGCTCGAGCTCGCCGCTGAGAAAGAATGTGTGATCGAAGGGCTCACCCTCGTCGCGAGCGTAGTTGTGCTCTACCGCCCAGTCGAGGTTTTCCAGATCGGGAGCTCGGGCCCGCCACTCCAGATGATGCCGCAGCTCGTGGGTCAGCGTCTCCCAAGCCACTCGGCGCCAGTCGAAGCCCACCTGGGATCGGGCCAACGCCGCGAACGACCCGTGGTAAAGCACGATGCGGCTTTGCAAGCCCTCGACCCCGCGGCCCACTTCCATCGGGAGTGGATCGCATTCACCCAGGGTGAAGATCTCCTCTCGATCGGGATGGGGCACGGTCCGTGGGGAGACGACAACCTCGGCGATACCCTCGAAGAAGTGGCCGGGTACCTCGCTGCAGAGCCGGCGGACCATCGTCTCGAAGTCAGAAAGGCGCATGGGAGAATCAGCTATTAGCCATTAGCCGGTAGCTATTAGCCCCAGTCAGTAACGAGCTAACAGCTAATAGCTCATAGCTTGTCTTTTATGTATCCCGCCACCTGATCCAATCCTACCCGCTCCTGCTGCATCGAATCCCGATGGCGGATGGTGACCGTGCGGTTCGCCAAGGTGTCGCCATCTACCGTGAGACCGAATGGGGTCCCAGCCTCATCCATGCGGCGGTACCGCCGGCCGATGGCACCGCTGTCGTCATAGAAACAGCTGAACTGCTGCCGCAGCTCGTTATACAGCGTCGTCGCCAGCTCCGGCATACCGTCCTTTTTCACCAGCGGGAAGACCCCGGCCTTGATCGGGGCGACGCTGGGCGAGAGCCCCAGCACGACTCTGGTCTCCCCCTCGACCTCCTCCTCGCGGTAGGCGTCGACCAGGAGCGTCAGGGCGACGCGGTCGGCCCCAGCCGAGGTCTCCACGATGTGTGGGAGATAGCGCTGGTTCTGCGCCTGGTCGAAGTACTCGAGCTTCTTCCCCGAATACTCCTGGTGCCGGCCCAGATCGAAGTCTCCACGATTATGAATGCCTTCGATCTCCTGCCAGCCGAAGGGGAACTCATACTGAATGTCGAACGCTGCCTTCGCGTAGTGCGCCAGCTCGCTTCCGCTGTGCTGGTGCCACTGGAGCTTGGCCGGGGAGAGTCCCAGGGATCGATGCCACTCCATCCGCCACTCCCGCCAGCGCTCGAACCACTCGGCATCGGTGCCCGGCTGCACGAAGAACTGCATTTCCATCTGCTCGAATTCACGGGTGCGGAAAATGAAATTCCCCGGCGTGATCTCGTTGCGAAACGCCTTGCCGATCTGCGCGATTCCGAAGGGGATTCGCTGGCGTGACGACTGGAGAACATTCAGGTAGTTGACGTAGATGCCCTGCGCCGTCTCGGGTCGGAGGTAGACCACGGCGGCCGATTCCTCCACCGGACCCATGAAGGTCTTGAACATCAGATTGAACATGCGAGGCTCGGTGAGCGAGCCGCGGGTGCCACAGACCGGACACTGAGCGTCCGGTTGACCCGGCGTCCCCTTGATCCGGGGATCGTCCGCTCGAAAGCGGTTCTTGCAGTGGCGGCAGTCGACCAGCGGATCGGTGAAGCCGGCCACGTGCCCCGATGCTTCCCACACTTTGGGATGCATCAGGATCGCGGCGTCGAGGCCTTCGATGTCGTCACGAGCCTGGACCATGGCTCTCCACCAGCGGTCCTTCACATTCCTCTTCAGCTCGACCCCCAATGGGCCGTAGTCCCACACGGAGCCGAGCCCGCCGTAAATCTCGGAGGACTGGAAGACAAATCCCCGACGCTTGCAGAGGGAGACCAGCTTGTCCATCAACGTCGTGTCAGCCATCGAGTTCCGAGGAAGAAGGGAGGATCGCGACCAGCGGGGGAAGATAGGGCGGCCAGGTACGGCAAGGAAGCGGCTGGCAAGAAGTAGCAATCTTCCGCGACATGGCAGGGGAAACCCTGAGAAGCCACTTTGTCGAAGGTACCTAATCGACCAGCGCTCAATCAGTTAGGCACCTGCCCTACAGGGGCTCAGAATTTGCCCCTCCGGTCCCACTTGGGACCCTGCGCACGCTCCAAGAGGATGCCGATGACTCACCCGAGCCCATCGAATCAACCCGATACTCCTGCCACGGAGGGGGCTCCGGCATCTGCGGTACCGGCGTCGCGAGCCCAGAAGGCGGCGGCCCTCTCGCGGGAGCTCGGGGACTTCCTGGTGGAGTTCTCCATCGTCCTGCACAAGCGCTCAATGTACCCCCCGGGACACCCCCACCTGCAGAATTCCGCCGTGCGCTTCGCTACCCGGATGAGTTCACTTCTCGAAGGCCGAGAGTCGGTGACCCTCGGGGTCGCGAGGCACCGCTTGGTAATCGAATCGGTGACCACCGATCCGAACAACGCACTCCTGCGCGAATTGGCGCACCGACTTCACCGTCACCGGATTGCCTCAGTCCAGCTCATGTGCGGCGCCACGCTGGAGGAAGTCGAAGAGGTCCTGACGGCGCTGAGTGAGGATCCCCTAAAGGGTGACGGCCCGATCGGGCGGCGGCTGGACAAGGTGGGACCGTGGGATCACATCCGGCTCAGGGGGATGGGATTCGACAAGTTCGCGCTGCAGAAGTCGGATGGTTCCGTGCCGGCAGCTACGGAAGGATCAGCGGCGGACCGGGATGCCTGGGTGGCGCTGGCCCGGCTCGCGCTCTCGACCGGACCGGGCGACGAAGCACCCGATGACGCCGACCCGCTGGTTGTGGCCCAGGCGATCGGTCAGAAGGCCGGCGAGGTGGCGTACGACCGCGTCGTGCTCGGGTATCTGTCGAAGGTTGCCGAGGAGATGTCGGGACGGAAGAGCGCCGGCGAGGATCAGCTCGGTCAACGCCTCTCCCGCATGATCGAGGCGATGGATCCCGATACCCTTCGCCGGTTGCTCGAGACGGGAGCGGATCTGGCGGGAAGGCGGAAGTTCGCGCTGAATGCATCCCAGATTCTGGCAGCCGATGCCGTCATGGAGGTGGTCCAAGCGGCTGCCCAGGCCACCAACCAGACCATCTCCCACAACCTCCTACGACTGTTGCACAAGCTCGCCCACCACGCCCAGGATGGGTCCGCCGAGGTCCGGGTGGAGGCGGACCATGCGCTGCGGAACAATGTCGCGCGCCTGATCGGTGACTGGGAGCTGGAAGATCCCAATCCCACGCGCTACACGGCGATGCTGGAGGGGATGGTACGAAGCAGTCCGGACGATCCCGGTGTCATAGGCGAGAGCGGCTGTGACCCTGAGATCATCGTGAAAATGGCGCTGGAGCTGGGTTGCGTGGGCCCCGCCGTGTATACGGCGGCCGATGTGCTCCTCGACCGCAAGGAGTTGGGTCGAATCGCCCAGCTACTCGAGACGATGCCGTACACGGCGGCGAGCGAGGCACTCTGGCGCCATGTGGCCACGCCTGATCGCCTGGAAGCTGAGCTGCAGGC
>JAXDMF010000361.1:0-5804 GCA_034666205.1 Gemmatimonadales bacterium | reverse complement strand
AAGTTCACGCCGAGCTCGACGGCCCGTTGCAACACCCGGACGGCTTGTTCGGGATTCTTCGGCGGACCCCAGATCCCTTTTCCGGTGAGGCGCATGGTTCCGAATCCCATGCGGTTGACGGTGAGGTCTCCGCCTATAGTGATCGTCCCGGCCGCGGCGGCGGGGACGGCGGTCGGTCTGGCGGTGGTCATGATACGATTCTCCTTCGACGAGTGATCTCGGCGCTGCGAACGTTTAGGCAACACATGGCCCACGACCCTGGTTCCCAGCCGTTCGAAATCTACGGCCGCACGGCGTATACTCTACCAGTCCCCGTCCAGGACCATGCCCTGAAACACCAAGGAGACATCCATGCAACTCGGCACGCTCCTTCGCCTCGCCGGCCTGCTCGCGCTCGCGTTCGGGATCGGTTTCCTCTTCGCTCCGGCCAGAGTCCTCGCGATGTATGGAGTGGCAGCGGAGCCCACCGTTGTTCTCATGGCCCGCTTCTTCGGCTCCGCGCTGGTCCAGCTTGGATTGGTCCTGTATTTGATCCGTGATGTCAGCGATCCCGTGACCCGGCGCGGAGTGGTACTCGGCTCATTCCTCGGCTCTCTGGCTGGGTTCGTGGTTTCGCTGACGGCACAGTTCTGGGGCCTGATGAACAGCTTCGGCTGGTCGAGTGTGGCGATCTACGGCGTGCTCCTCCTGGGGTATGGCTCCTTCGTGTTCGGCCGGCCGCAAGCCACCTGATGAAGGGGTCGGCCTGTTGGTTGCTGCTCCTGAGTACGGCCATGGCGCAGGCACAACGCCAACCGGCCAAAGGCGAGCCGGCAGGATGGCAAGCGTTCGTCCAGTCGTTCGACTCTTACGCCATGGCGGACAGTGTAGTCGGAGCCAGCGCCCTGATCATGCAGGACGGGCGGATGATCGCACACCATGAGCGCGGCCTGGCCGATCGCGCCCGGCGCGAGCCGGTGGATGAGCGCACCATCTACCACTGGGCATCCATCACCAAGACACTCACCGCCATCGCCATCATGCAGCTGCGCGACCGGGGCCTCCTCACCCTGGACGACAAGGTGACCAGCTACATCCCCGAGCTGCGCCAGGTGCACAACCGGTTCGGCTCCATGGACGCGATCACCATCCGGATGCTGCTCTCCCACACCGCTGGGTTTCAAGACCCGACCTGGCCGTACAAGGCGGGAAAGTCCTGGGAGCCGTTCGAGCCCACCCGCTGGGAGCAGCTGGTGTCGATGATGCCGTACCAGGAAATCGACTTCCGGCCGGGATCGCAGTTCGGCTATAGCAATCCCGCCTTCATCTACCTGGCCCGGATCATCGAGCAGCTCACCGGAGACCCGTACGAGGTGTACATCCAGAAGAATATCTGGACCCCGCTTGGCCTGAGCCGCAGCTACTTCGGGGTCACGCCGTATCATTTGGCGCGGTGGCGCTCCAACAACTACACGCTCAGCCGGGACAGCTCCGGCGTCGAGGCGGTAGTTGCCAATGGCCGGGACTTCGATCCTGGCATCACCATCCCGAACGGGGGATGGAACGCTCCCCTGACCGATCTGGTCCGGTATGCCGCCTTTCTGACCAACGCCACCCACGGCGATACGGCTACCAAGCACCTCTATGACACGGTCCTCAAGCGGAGCTCGATCGAGGAGATGTGGCAGCCGGTCATGCGGCTTCCGCCATCAAGCGCGTATGGCTCCGCAGTCGGGCTATCGTTCTTCCTGGTGCCTCAGGGACTGGTCGAGCACAGCGGGTATCAAGCCGGGTTCAGATCTCTTCTCCTGATCAACCCGCGCACTTCACAGGTAATCATCTTCGCGCTGAATACGGCAAACGAGGCTGATCCTGAGCAGTCTCAGGAGAGGTTGACCGCGCTGGTTGCCAAGGCCCGGGCTGTCATCGCGCATTGATGGGGGGCGTCATGCTGTGCCAACGTTGCGGTGAACGCGAGGCCGAGATCTTTCAGACCCAGCAGGTCGGCGGCAAGTCCTACAGCCGGGATCTCTGCCCCGTATGCGCGAAGGTTGATTACGGGGTGTTCTTAGGTGCGTTGCTCCAATCGCAGGCGCCTGGCGCCCGGCCTTTGACCACGGAAGAAGAAGAGGAGCTGCGCCGAGTGTTGGACGACGCAGCTCCTCCCGAGGACGAGGGGTGAAGGAAGTTCAGTCTTCGCCGGTACAATCCTCCAAGGTATCGGTGACCGCCTCGACCGATGCGACGCTCGAGTCGCTCAGCCCCACGATATTGCCGGTGCTCGAGTCAGGCACCGCGCTCGAGTCAGGCTTAGTGGTCGAGTCAGGTGTGATGGTCGAATCAGGCGTGGTGGTCGTGTCACTGGGTGCCGCCGAGCCTCCCCAGGCTTCAATGTCTGCCTGAAATCTGGTCGAGAAGACCCCCAGGTCCACCGGCTCAGACTCCGGCTGCTGCCCCGCAGCGGTCACTCGGGCCAGGCTGGCGGACGCCTTGGCATAGCTGCTGTCTACCGAAAGGGCAGCCTCGTACTCCTTCGCAGCAGCGACCGGGTAGCCGGCCCGCTCGAGCGCCGTTCCCAGATTGTTCAGAATCACCGGAGAATTGCTTCTGAGCTCGACGGCCCGGGCCAGCGCCGGGAGGGCATCGGCACTCCGGCCCTGTTCGATATAGATCAGGCCCAGGTTGTTCATCGCCCAGACATCGTGCTCATCGAGGGAGAGAGCGCGGTGATACGCTTCGATCGCGCCGTCCACATCTGCGATCTGGTACTTGGCGCGCCCAAGCAGCCGCAGCCCTTCGTTGGACATGGGCTCCAGGGCCAGCGCCTTCTCTATGCGCTCCAGAGCCTGCTTGGGCTGACCCACCTCGAGCAGGACCCGGCTCGAATTGAACAGGCTCTTCCGATGGCTCGGGTCGAGCTGTAGCGCGCGGTCGAACGCCTCTGTCGCCCGCTCCGGCTCACCTGACTTCCAGGCAGACAGTCCGAGCATGTAGTAGCCCCAGGGGTTCTCCGGGTTGCTCTCGGTGTACGCGGTAAAGAGCCGGGTCGCTTCGGAATAGCGACCCTCGGTGAAGACTCCTTCGGCGGACTCGTACGTAACCGGGACTGCCACCGAGCCGATGCTGGCGGACTCCGTCGATGAGCTTGCCGAAACGGTAGGCGTGGTGGCACCGACCGACTCGGACGTGGTCTTCGGCCGATCCGCGCCACGGCATCCAGCGGCGACGGTCATGAGGGAGAAGGCGAAGACGGCGAGTGCAGTGGGGCGAGACATGGATCTCCTCCTTACGATGGGGCGCTTGGCGCCGTGAGTGGACCAGCGAACGCCACCCGTAAAGGCAAGCCGGCGGCCACGGCGACGGGGCGCCGGGAGAGCGCAGGAGTTATTTGGGAGAGAACGAGTTAGCTGAAGCGATGCGAAACGGTACTGGAGCGATTGTGTCCCGGTGGACACTAATATGGGAGGGCGCTCGTGTCCGGCGGGACACGCTGCGATTCACTCCCTTTTCACCTCCAGGCGACGCATGATCTTGAGCAGACTCGCGTGATCGGCGAGTCCCAGCTCTTCCGCGGTCCGGGTGATGTGCCACTCGTTCCGCTCCAGGGCGGCGATGACGATCTGCCGCTCGGCCTCCAGCCGGAGACTCTGGAAGCTCCGTTCCCCGTCCGCGCGGGACACCCGGCTTCTACCCATGATATCGGACGGCACGTGCTCGGGACGGAGCACCTCGCCGTCGGCGGCGATGATCATTCGCTCGATCACATTCCGCAGCTCCCGCACGTTGTTCTGGGACCAGTCGTAACCCATCAGGGCGTCCAGGGCGTCGCCGGAGAGCTTCTTGAGTCGGATGCCGAAGCGCTCGCAGATAGCAGCGATGAACCGGGTCGCCAGCTCCGGAACATCGGAGAGCCGGTCGCGCAGGGGCGGCACGCGCACCAGGTGCACGTTGATCCGGTAGTAGAGATCCTGGCGGAACCGGCCGGCCGCGACCTCCGCCTCGAGGTCTCTATTGGTGGCCGCCACGACTCTGGCTTCGACGGGAATCGAACGGCTGGCGCCGAGCCGGGTAACCCGGCGTTCCTCGAGCACGCGGAGGAGCTTGGCTTGCGCGGGGAGCGGCAGCTCACCGATCTCATCCAGAAAGAGAGTTCCACGATCCGCCGACTCGAACGCCCCTTTTCTGGTGTTTGCGGCACCGGTGAAAGCGCCTCGCTCGTGGCCGAAGAGCTCGCTCTCGACCAGATGCTCGGGGAGAGCCGCGCTGTTGATCGCCACGAACGGACCGCTGGGGAACGGCCCCAGCCGGTGGAGATCACGGGCAACAAGCTCCTTGCCCGACCCGCTCTCGCCAAGGATGAGAACGGGACTCGGGATCGGCGCTACCCGGGCGATCGCTTCGCGGAGGCGCGCTATGGAGGGACTCGAGCCGACCAGGGAGGTCTCGACCCCGAGCTTGCGCTGAAGGGCAGCCACCTCCTCGCGAAGCCGCTTTCGCTCGATCGCCGCCTGCACTTCCTGAACCACATGCTCCATCGGCTCGGCTTTATCGATGAACCCGTACGCTCCGAGCCGGACAGCCTGGATGCACCGCTCGTAATTGCCGGTGCCGGTGTAGACGATGACCGGTACCTCATTCCCGAGCCGTTCCAGGGCTCGCAAGACCTCGAAGCCATCCATGCCGGGCATCTCGAGGTCGAGGATCATACAGTCGACAGCGGAGCCGGCCAGAAGATCCAGGGCTCGCTTGCCATCGCCGGCTGTCAGCACCTCGTACCCGGCGAGGCGCTCGAGGTCGTAGGCGTACTGGCTGGCCATGGTGGGAACATCATCCACGACGAGTACGACGGTCATGGTGCCGGTGCCACCGGAGGAGAGGAAGCGGTGGGGAACTCGAGAATCACGCGAGTGCCGGCTCCGGGCTCGGTCTCGATCCGAAGCACTCCATCCAGGTCCATGACGAGCCGCCGCACGATTGAGAGACCCAGGCCAGTCCCCCCGGCCTTGGTGGTATAGAAGTCGTCGAACGCTCGCTCCAGCTGTTCCCGGGTCATTCCAGGCCCGGTGTCTGCCACCGTTATCCGGACCCGCTCCGGCTTGCTGCCCGCAGTTTCTTCGGTTGAGACTGTCACGATTCCACCTTTCCTCCCCGCCAGGCTATCGACGGCGTTTCCGATCAGATTCTCCAGGATGCGCCGCAACATGAGGCTGTCTCCCAGCACGGGAGGAAGTCGTCCGCTCAGCCGGGCCTGAATCTCCACCCCATCGCTCATGGTATTCCGCAGAATCTGATCCACGACGGCGTTCAGGTCGCACGGCCGGCGTTCCAGTCCGGGTGACAGTCGGGCATAGTTCCGGGCCAGCGTCTCCAGGTACTCGACGCTCGACTCCAGCGTGCTTCGCCGATCCTCGAATACTGCGGGGAGGAGCTGAGGGTCCTGGCGGCCGACCTGGGAGAGGTGCCGCAGCACGTTCCGGATCGGCGCCAGTCCGTTCTTGATGTCGTGATTGACCTGTCGGGCCAGGTCGCCCACGGCGGCTCGACGCTCCACCTCACGCAGCCTGGCGGAGCCGACCCGGAGCCGCTCGGTCATGGCGCCGAGCAGGCGGGAGAGCGCGCCGATCTCGTCGGGGCGATCGCTTTCGAAGCTCTGGTCCAGGCGGTCGAGGTCGATCTCCGAGGTTTTCCGCGCCAGGTCCCGGAGCGGCCGGCTGATTCTCGAGGAGAGCCAGGCTGCTCCGATCAGGGCCACTGCGACCGTAAGCGCCAGCGCGATCATGAGCCACCGGTCCACGCTCTGCCGCAATGCTGTGACCGTACCGAAC
>JAXDMF010000360.1:0-2536 GCA_034666205.1 Gemmatimonadales bacterium | reverse complement strand
TGACCGTGCAGCCGGTCATGGGGATACGCTCCACCTGGGCCCGCCAGGTGGAGTCGGCCGCATTCCCCAGCAGGCGGAGTGTGGTGCGGGGGTCTGCATTCGATATGACGACCGGGGCACGCACGGTCTCCCCGCTCTCCAGCTCCACCCCTTCGCCGGGCAGGATCCGGCTCACCGGCACTCCGGCAGCGACCAGCGCCCCCGCATCTCGCGCGATGTCCGCCAGGAGAAATGAGACGCGACCCATTCCGCCCTTGATGTACCCCCACATCCCGGGGATTCCGCCCATGCGGCCCGAAGCATGGTGAAAATGAATCGATGCCGTACCCGGCTGGTGTGGGGTGGCGTTGGTGCCGATCACGCCTTGGCCCAACAGTGCTTCGTGCAAGCGCTCATCATCCAGATAGCGTTCCACGAACTCCACCATGGACCACTCGAACAAAAGCGCTATCGCCTCCTGCTCGCCGCCGAGCCGGGACTCGATCTGCTCTCGGCTGGGCGCCGGCCCGATCCAGACATCGGCCGGGCCGGCGGGTCGAAGCGCATCTCGCACCCGCTTCTTCAGCGCCGACATCGCTTGCCAGCCCGAGAGATCTCCCGGGGCGAAGCGGCTTATCTCATCCTCGGCGCGCTGGTCGTCGCCCCAGAGCTGTACGCTGGTTCCGTCCTCGAAGGGGACGAACAGGCCCGGCATGGCCGGGTGCCACTCCAAGCCGCGGCCGACGAGGTCCAGCTCGGCGATCACCAACGGGTGGAGCAACCCGCAGACGTAGGCGCAGGGCGAGACTCGGTATCCGGGCCAGAACTCTTCCAGGGTGCAGGCTCCCCCGATCCGTTCCCGGGCCTCGAGCACCAGCACCCGCCGGCCGGCGCGCGCGAGGTAGGCGGCGCAGGTGAGTCCATTGTGCCCCGCCCCCACCACGATGGCGTCCCACGTCGCGGCGGCAAGCTCCTTCAGCGGACGAGGGAGGCCGACCAGGCCCAGGTTGCTGGAGGTCGAGGTCATTGCGGCATAGCTGGACTGCGCGCCTGCATCGTGGGCCGCACCGGGTGGAGTGAGAGTCGAATGTGAGCACCAGAGCTTTATTGCGCCAGCTACCGTAACCGCCTCGGTCCGGTCGGCCACGTCCAGCTTGGTAAAGACATTTCTGACAAGGCGACTGCATTGGGAATCACTCGCTCGCCCTGGTGCACGGCGCGAACCGCACGGATCACGTCGGTGAGAAGCATGTCCTTGAGCAGATAGCCGCGGGCGCCGGCCTCGAGTGCCCGCCGGATGTTGGCGTCTCCTTCATAGGTGGTCAGGGCCAGGATGCGCGCGTCGGGGAATTCCCTCGTAATGGTCCCGATGGCCTCGACCCCGTCCATCAGCGGCATTCGCAGGTCCATGAGACAGACGTCGGGGCGATGCTCGCGATACAAGGCGACTGCACGCTCTCCATTCTCCGCCTCCGCCACCAGCTCCAGGTCCGCCTGTTGCACCAGCACCGCGGCAAGGCCGGCCCGGACGACGGGGTGATCGTCGGCCACGAAAACCCGGATCCGTCCACCAGCACTGTCTGAGCCTGCGCCTGCACCCATCGAATCGTCTCATTCCACTAAAGATGCTCGAAGAAGTCGCTTTATCGGGCGGGGGGCAATTCCCCGTTCGGGGAGAGAGGGAGAGACCATCCCTGATCGGGGGAGCACCACGGTGCAATTGCGGCTGACGCGTCCGCGTCAGTGTGTAGTGAACATCAAACGGAGAGGAACCGGTGCAGACAGTCTATCTGATCTTGGCCTGAGAGCCCCTCGATTCCTTTCCCCGAACCAGGGCGGCCAGCGCGCCGAGCGCCGCAAAGGCGGAGCACACGGTGAGCGCCGCGTGGAAACCGTGAAGAAAAGTCGACTCCAGGGGCTGGGCCGCCGAAAGGTCTACGTGGCCACCATTTGCTCGGGACGAGATGAGCGCAGCACCGGCGGACCCACCCAGCCCCAGAAACACGGCCCCGGACACCGCCACGCTGAGAGCCTGACCGGCGATTCGCGCGGTCGCCAGAATGCCGGATGCCGCCCCTTGTTCCGTCACCGGTGCGGCATCCATCACCGCCCGGGTGTTCGGTGCCTGGAAGAGCCCCTGGCCGATCCCCGCCAGCGCCAGCCGCCAGGCGATGTCCCCGGTCGAGCTGGTGGCATTCAGCTGGGCGAGCAGGAACAGGGCGACAGCATTTATGGCCAGTCCGAGTGGCGCGATGAGCCGGGAGCCGAGCCGATCCGATGCCGCGCCGGCGATCGGAGCCACGACCGCGAGCGCGACCGGCATCGGCGTCAGGAGCCACCCGGAGTGGGCGGTCGAGAAGCCGCGCAGCTCCTCGAAGTAGAAAGGCAGGAGGAAGCCCACCGAGAACAGGGCCAGCATCGAGAGCGTCATGCTGGCGATGCCGGAGCTGAAGACGCGATTGCGGAACAGCGTGAGGTCGATGATCGGATCCGCAACATGACGCTCCACCAGTAGCGCGCCGGTCAGGGCGACCACCGCGATGGCCAGCGTGCCGAG
>JAXDMF010000359.1:0-7553 GCA_034666205.1 Gemmatimonadales bacterium | reverse complement strand
AGGACTCACTGATTCCGCGAGTGCGCTTGTAGTCTACAGCTTCCCCGCTTCCCCGCCTCCCCGCTTCCCAGCCTCCCCGCCTCCCGGTTCCCTCCGTCCCACCCCCTTCTATATTGCGAGGCGCTCTGAGACGGCGGTCCATCGATTCAATTCCACCCAGGAGAGAGGTTCAATGCCGGCAGGCACAGCATGAGCGGCAAGGTTCTGGTGACCGGCGGTGCTGGATTTATCGGCTCTCACATCGCCGAGGCGTATCTCCGCGATGGCTGGGAGGTCGTGGTCCTGGACGACCTCTCCCGCGGCCGGGAGGCGAATGTTCCCAAGGGAGCGCCCCTGGTGCGGGCGGATATCCGGTCACCCGAGGCCAGGCGGACGCTGGCCACCGGCAAGTTCGACGTGCTGAACCATCATGCCGCGCAGATCGACGTGCGTGTCTCGGTGGAGCGGCCCGCTTTCGACAGCGACATCAACGTGGGGGGCTTCATCAACCTGCTGGAGGGCGCAGGGGAGGGTGGGGTCAAGCGAGTGATCTTCGCCAGCAGTGGCGGCGTGGTCTATGGCGATCCTGAGGTCATTCCCACTCCCGAGACAGCCCCCAAGGCCCCAATCTCACCGTATGGTGTCAGCAAGCTGGCCGGTGAGTATTACCTCCGGGCCCTGGGTGCCCTGAGGGGCTTCCAGGGTATCGCGATGCGCTACGCCAATGTGTTCGGACCACGGCAGGATCCCAAGTCCGAGGCGGGCGTGGTGTCGATCTTTGTCTCGCGGTTGCTCGCGGGCCGGCCCCTCGTGGTGTTCGGCGATGGGCGGCAGACCCGTGACTATGTCTTCGTCAAAGACGTGGCGCGGGCCAACGTGCTCGCCAGCAAGGTGCGCGCGCCGAACGGGGACATCGACGCGCCTGCGTTCAATATCGCCACCTCGATCCAGCGCAACGTGCTCGAGCTGGCGGCCTCAGTGGGTGAGGTCATCCGCCAGAAGCCGACCATCGAGTTCGCCGCTCCGCGGGCAGGCGAGCTCCTCCGCAGTGCGCTCGACGTGAGCAAGGCCAAGACGGTCCTGGGATGGACTCCGCAGCACGTTTTCGAGGACGGGTTGCGCGAGCTGGTGGACTGGTTCAAAAAGGAGGCGAGGTGATCCGACAAACCGGCGGTGCGACTCCGCAGTCCTCGCTCGAGCTGGTGCTCTCCGCGAGCCCCGAAACCAAGGTCGTCCTGCTCATCCTCACGATTTTCTCCCTGGTATCGTGGTTCATCATCATCCTGAAGTGGTGGCAATTCAGAAAGCTCAATCGGCAGGCCGACCGCTTCTTCAAGGAGATGGAGCGTACTACCCGGCTCCAGGATGCGTATAAGGCGGTCATGAAGCTGCCGCCCTCGCCGTACAACCGGCTCTTCCGGGAGGCGATCACATTCTATTCCGAGCTTCGTCCCGGGGCTCTGCGGGAGGATCGCGGTGCGGATCGCAGCTCCCTCACCATGACCCAGCTCGAGGCCTTGAAGATGGTGCTCGGCAAGGAAGTCGCGGCGGAGCGGGACCTGCTGGGGCATTACATTCCCTGGCTGGCGACCATCGGGTCCGTCGGTCCGCTCCTCGGTCTTACCGGCACCGTCTTCGGAATCATGAGCGCCTTCATCGGCATCGCCTCAAAGGGATCAGGCAACCTCTCCGCGGTGGCGCCAGGCGTGGCCGAGGCGCTGGTGTCGACGGCCGGCGGACTGCTGGCCGCTATCCCTGCGGTGATCGCGTATAACCTTTTCGTGAACCGGACCCGTCTGTTCGCCGGCGAGCTCGAGGGATTCGCCAATGAGCTGATCGGTACCATGGCTCGGGAAGGGTTGGTCTAAATGCCTTCGGGACTGGGTGGTGGACTCGGTAGTCAGCGGGGCGAGCTCCCTCTGATGGCCGATGTAAACGTTACCGCGTTGGTGGACGTCATGCTGGTGATGTTGATTACCTTCATGATCACGGCACCGTTGATGCAGGGGGGCGTGGATGTCGAGCTGCCCCGCGCCGAGGCTCGTCCGCTCTCCCCGAAGGAGGGGATGGTGGTGTCGGTCAATCGAAACGGTCGAATTTTCGTCGACCAGACCGCGGTGTCCTACAGCGACTTCAGAGTGACCTTCCGCTCCCTTGTGGCCACGCGTAAGCCCAGCGGGGTGTACCTCCAGGCGGACGCCCGGGTGCCCTATGGAGAGGTCGTGCGGGTTCTCGCGATCATCCGCACGGCGGGAGTGCAGAACGTGGGGCTTGTTGCCGCCGAGGAAGAATCGCCGTGAGGATCGATGAGCCCAGCCAGACGCCGGGCAGGGTCGCCGGCCTGGTCGGGACGCTTGTGGTTCACGCGGGGGCGGTCCTCTTTCTCGTGGCCGCAGTGAAACCGACCCGGGCCTCACCGCCCTCGTACGCGGTCGAGCTGGTTGCCGCTCCGGCGCCGACAACGAAGCGGCTGGCGCGTGAAGCGCTGCCGACCCCGCCTCCAGAGGAGAAGCCGGCTCCTACCCCCCCGAAGCCGGCGCCACCTCAGAAGGACAAACCAGCACCGGTGACGCCGAAACCACCGAAGCCAGCCAAGACGCCCGCCGCGCCCGCACCCAAACCGCCGCCGACGGAGAGCGAGCGGGAGCCGGCTCCGAGGACTGCGGCTCAGGTGGCGCCGGCTCCGGGCGAGACCCCCAGCACCGGAACTGATGTCGCGACGATCAAGACTCCCGGGCTTGCGTTCCCCTATCCCGAGTACCTGCGGAACATCGTGACCCAGGTGTATCAGCGCTGGGACCGGGCCTCGGCTAAGCAGAACAGTTTCGCCGAAATCAGCTTTTTGATCCTGAGAGACGGATCGGTCCGTGACATCAGATTCGTCACCCGGTCCGGCAGCTTCGCGTTCGACCTCGACGCGCAGGGTGCCATCGAAGCCGCGGGCAACACCCAAGCCTTCGGCCAGCTACCTGACGGATGGGAGGCGGACGTATTGCCCGTCAGCTTCTACTTCAAGCCAACGCGATGAGACGATTCTTCTTTCTGCTGCTTCCGATGTTCGCCGCTGCCGCTACGCTTGCCGCTCAGGACACCACCCGGGTGGACCAGGGTGTGCGGGTTGGCGTGGACTACCGTCCCGGCGTCAGACCGGGCCTGGTCGTGCTTCCTGGCCCCGGTCTCGACTCGGTTCGCACCATTGTGGGGCGGGACCTCGATTACACCGATCGCTTCGAGATGGTCACGATTGCCGACCCTTCGTCCGGCGCCGCCACGGGGCGGGGGGCCGCGGAAGGAGGAGGCGGGGTCAACTACGCCTTGTACAAGTCGCTCGGCGCCGAGTTCGCCGTGGAGCTGGTTGAGGCTCCAGGTGGTGTCACCGTTCGCCTGCACGACCTCAACGCCGGACGAGTGCGGAACCAGCAAACACTGGGGATTCCTTCCAGCACCGCCCCCGACTTCCGGTTGGAGGTGCACCGGCTGTCGGACGAGATCGCGCGGTGGGCCAGCGGCGTTGCCGGGGCCGCAGCGAGCCGGCTGTTGTTCGTGTCGGGGGGACGGGTCTACCGTGCGGACAGCGATGGCGAGACGATCGGGCCGGTGACGCCGGCGGGCCAGACGGCCCTCTCGCCAGCCTGGTCTCCTGACGGCCAGCGGATCGCATACACCCAGCTGGGCGAGGGTCGCGGCGGTGTCCTGGTGCAAGCCCTTTCGAGTGGCGCCACGTTCATGGTGCCCGGCTCGCAGACGGCGCTCAACATCACCCCGACGTTCGCCCCCGACGGCCGCACGCTGGCGTTCGCCCATTCGGACGAGCGGGGCACCGACATCTATACCGCGAATGTGATCGATCGGTGTTGCGCGCAACGCTTGACCGTAGGACGCTATGCCGACAACTTAAGCCCAACGTTTTCGCCAGATGGGCGGCGTATCGCGTTCATTTCCACGCGGGCCGGTCCGCCTCAGTTGTACGTGATGGCTGCCGATGGAACCGATCAGGAGCTGCTGGCGCCGTTCGATTTCGGCGCCACCGGAAGTTCCAATGCTCCCGAGTGGTCTCCGGATGGGGCCAGTGTCGTATTTCATCGTGAGGTTACCGGCAGCCCGCAAATTTTTCTGGTTGACGTAGGTGCCCGGCGGGTGCGACAGCTCACGTCGTCGGGCAGGAACGAAGACCCAACCTGGGCCCCCGATGGGCGGCACGTCGCCTTCATTTCCGACCGCAGCGGCCGCCGCCAGATCTGGATCGTCGATGTCGAAACCGGCCGAGTCCGGCAACTGGCAACCCCAGGCGCCGCTCGGCTTCCGTCGTGGTCGCGCCGGCTCGGGCGAACCACCGTCGTTCCCAACCCATGATCTCGGAGTCATGATGCGTGCACCATCTCTGCTGATGCTCTTCGCCGCCTCCGCGTTTGCCGTCGCCTGCGGTGGAAAGGCCGCTCCGGAGACGCCCGCGCCCGAGGCGACGCCGGCCCCCGCGACGCCGGCCCCCGCGCCGGTCGATGACAGCGCGGATCGGGATCGCCTCGAGCGGGAGCGGATAGCCAGAGAGGCCGCCGAGCGAGCTCGGGCCGTGGCCGCGGACTTGGCCGCCATGATCAACTTCGATTACGACCAGGCCGCGGTGCGTCCAGCCGACCAGGCGACGCTGGACCGCAAGGCCGTCATTCTCGTGGCCAATCCCGGCGTCAAGATCAAAATCAGCGGACACGCCGACGAGCGCGGTTCCGACGAGTACAACCTCGCCCTCGGCAACCGGCGTGCGGCTGCCGCCAAGCGCTACCTCGAAGGGAAGGGCGTCGACGGCTCCCGGATCGAGGTGGTGTCCTATGGCGAAGAGCGGCCGCTCAACCCGGGCAGCGATGAGAGTGCCTACGCCCAGAACCGCCGCGATGAGTTCGAAGTGACGGCGGGCGGCGATAACCTCAGCGCTCCCCAGTGAGACGCCACCGCCCGGCCGCTTGGTCGAGGTTCCTTTTGCGGCGCGGGGCCTGGCTCGGCGTGGGTCTCGTGCTGCTCGGCGGCTGTGTCACCAAGAGCGACATTCAGGGGGTGCAGGACGATGTCGCCTTGTTCAAGGCGGAAGCCGCCCGGCGTGATTCTGCCCGGGCGGCTCAGCTGGCCGAGCTGATCCAGGTACAGCAGCGAATCATGGATTCGCTCTCGTCCAACCGGAAAACGGTAGCCCAGCTCCGGGGCGACCTCCAAAGCGATCTCTACAACATCCAGCAACAGCTGGTGCAGTTGCAGGAGCTGACCGGCCAGAGTCAGCAGCGGCTGAGCGAGCTGCGCACCCAGCTCGAGGCCCGAGGCGAGCAGATCGCCTCCACCGCCGCCGATACCGGGCGGGCTCCCACACCCGCTGCGGCGTCAGCCGATCAGATGTACGAGGCATCGCTGGCACAGCTTCGGCGGGGGAGCACGGCCACCGCCCGCTCCGGTCTGCGGGAGATGCTCAAGGCGTATCCCACCAGTGAGCGGGCCGGCGATGCGCTCTACTTCATTGGACAGAGCTACGCCGCCGAAAACACCGATTCCGCCATCGCCTACTACAACCAGGTGGTGCAGAAGTATCCCACCTCGTCACGTGCCGGATCGGCGTTGTACAATCTGGGCCTCCTGGCCGAACGCCGGAAGGAAACCAAGAAGGCCAGGGAAGCCTACCAGCGTGTGGTCCAGAAGTATCCTCAGTCCGACGAAGCGGCCCTG
Source organism: Gemmatimonadales bacterium (assembly GCA_034666205.1). Classification (GTDB taxonomy): domain Bacteria; phylum Gemmatimonadota; class Gemmatimonadetes; order Gemmatimonadales; family GWC2-71-9; genus CAVVWJ01. The sequence goes on along the minus strand of JAXDMF010000359.1, from coordinate 1,868 downwards.
GCCCGTGACCGACTGAAGGCGCTCGGGCGGTAAGCCCGGGCGTCTGGCTTCATGACCGGTCCTTCTGGGGAAATGCCCTTCCTCGATCATCTCGAGGAACTGCGCTCCCGCATTCTCCGGTCGCTCGCTGCGGTGGTTCTGGGATGCGGGCTTGGGCTGTGGCTGGTCCAGCGCTTTCAGCTCGTCACTCTCCTGAAAGAGCCGATCGCCCCGTATCTCACCGGGGGCAAGCTGGTGGTCACCAGCCCCACCGAGCCGGTGATGATCGTCTTCAAGCTCGGCTTCTTCGTGGGCCTGGTGCTCGCCTCGCCCGTCCTTCTGTGGCAAACCTGGGCCTTTCTGGCTCCCGCGCTCTACGCCCGGGAGAAGCGGGCGCTGGTTCCCTCGCTGTTCGTTGGGTTGGTGCTGTTCCTCACCGGCATGGTGCTGGCATATCTGTTCGTGGTGCCCCAGGCCTTGCGGGTGCTGTTCAGCTTTCAGAGCGAGGCCATCGCGCCATTCATCACCTACGATGCCTACTTCGGCTTCGTGCTTCAGGTGACCCTCGCGCTCGGGATCTCGTTCGAGCTGCCGCTGGTCATCATCATCCTCTCGTGGCTCGGCGTCGTGGGCCCGTCCGACCTCAACCGCTTTCGCCGCTACGCGATCGTGCTCGCGTGCGTGGCCGGCGCCGTCTTGTCGCCCGGCACGGACGTGCTCTCGATGGCCATGATGACGCTCCCCCTGATCCTGCTCTATGAGGTCGGGTTTGCCGGGTCGGTGCTGGTGCACCGGCGACGCCGCCGGGCTGCGAGCCGTTCGGCTGCCGGCACGGTGGGAGTGCTCGTGCTCCTCTGTCTTGCGGGCAGCCAGGTGGACGCCCAGGTCCCCTCACAGCAGCGCAGGCCGCCCCGAACGCGGGCCGACTCGCTCCGGGATTCGACCCGGCTGGCGCGCGATTCGACTCAGGGGAAGGCCGGCCAGTCGCTCGACACCGCCACCGCACGCCGTCTGGGCCTCCCGACGGCTCCGTCGCGGAGCTTCGCCCCGCCCGACTCGGTCATCACCGACCTGCTAAATCGCCGGGGGTATCAGACGACCCGGTACCGGGCCGACTCGGCCACGGTGTATGTGCAGGATGAGCGAATTCTGTTGCAGGGACAGGCACTCACCGAGCGACGAGGCTCGATGTTGGAGGCGGGGTCGATCACCTACCGGCGCTCGAGCTGCATCCTGGATGCGTCGCGGGAGCCGAAGCTGTTCGATCACGGCCAGGTGCTGATAGGGCAGGGCATCCGTTACGACACGTGCGTGCGCCGCGGGGTCATCACTGATGCGCTGACCAACTTCACCGAAGGATCCACCGTCTGGTTTCTCCGGGGGAACGTCTCGCAGGACTCGAGCTCGAGCCGCATCTACGCGGCGAAAAGTGAGATCACCAGCTGCGATCTGCCGCTCCCCCACTATCACTTCTCCGGGCGTCAGGTCAAATGGGTGTCCCGCAACGTGCTGGTCGCCCGGCCGGTGGTGCTGTACGTCCGGGATGTTCCCATACTCTGGCTGCCGTTCATTTTCCAGGATATGCGACCGGGGAGGCACTCGGGGATCCTCATTCCTCAGTTCGGCTTTAACGACCTGGTTCGTCCCAATCGCTCCTACAACCGGCAGATCAGCAACATCGGCTACTACTGGGCGCCCAACGATTACGTGGATTTCACCGGGCGGCTGGACTGGTACTCGAATCGCTACGTTCAATACGGGGTTGGGGGGCAGTATCGCTGGATCAATCGGTTTGTCGACGGCTCCGTTGCCTATAGCCAGCAGCACCAGAACGGAGGCTCGTCGTCCACGTCGGTCCGTTGGGATCACCGGCAGACCTTCGATCTCTC
>JAXDMF010000358.1:0-3693 GCA_034666205.1 Gemmatimonadales bacterium | reverse complement strand
ACTACCCCCACACTGCGGGCGTATTGTACCCCCCTGCCACCCCGCTACCCCGCCTACCCGCTTTCTCGCCTAGGCGTAGTGCTTGCCTTAACCATCGCCTTCATGTTCGTGGAAGCGGTGGGTGGCCTAGTAAGCGGTTCCCTCGCGCTGCTTGCCGATGCCGGGCACATGCTCACCGATGCCGGCGCGCTCGGCCTCTCCCTGCTCAGCGCCTGGATCGCCCTCCGGCCCGCCAATGCGAGCAAGACCTACGGATACCAGCGTTGGGAGATCCTCGCGGCGCTGGTCAATGGCGCGGCGCTCTTCGGCATCGCGGCCTGGGTCATTCTCGAGGCGATTCAGCGGATCCAGCACCCCCAGCCGATCCGGGCCGAGCTCTTCCTCATCGTCGCTGCCGGCGGACTGCTGGTGAACCTCGTCAGCCTGACGATTCTGCACGGCATCCGGCAGAGCAATCTCAACACCCGAGGCGCCTACCTCCACGTGCTGGGCGATGCGCTCGGCTCAGTCGGCGCGCTGGGGGCGGCCGGCGTCATCCTGCTCACCGGCTGGACCCTGGCGGACCCGATCATCTCGATCGCGCTCGCGCTCCTGATCCTCCTCGGAGCCTGGCGGCTACTGCGAGAGAGCACCGACATCCTGCTCGAGGGGGTCCCCGGTCACGTCTCCATGGCCGAGGTGCAGCGCCGGCTGCTCGGCGTCGCCGGCGTCACGGCGGTCCATGACCTCCACGTCTGGACCGTCACCAGCGGCATGGTGGCAATGAGCGGCCACGCCATCGTTCCGAGACTGGAGACCCATCCCGAAGTGCTGGATCAGATCCGGTCCGAGCTGGCGCTGCTGGGTATCTCCCATGTGACTATTCAATTAGAGGTCCAGCACGAGTGCGAGGAGCCCCGGGCGGTGGCGGGCTTGGGCGACTCACATTTCGGCCATAAGCACTAGGCACCTCATCCCGAGCGCAGCGAGGACCTGGCCCGCTGATCACCAGGAGCAGGCTGAGTAGGTCCCTCACTGCGTTCGGGATGAGGAGTAACCTCTGGGATTCCTCGTCTCCCGCCCTTCCCGCCCTTCCCGTCTTTCCCCCCTCCCGACCTCTCTTGCGGCATCTGTTGGCCTAGTCTATATATGCGCCGCGGAGGCCCGGGCGTCCGGGCCTCAACTGTTCCGGTCATTTCAGGGAAGTGCGGATTGATTCGTAACCTGGCGATCATCGCCCACGTAGACCACGGCAAGACCACACTGGTTGATCAAATGCTCCGACAGGCGGGGGCGTTCCGGGCCAACCAGCAGGTGGAAGAGCGGGTGATGGACTCCAATCCGCTCGAGAGGGAGCGGGGCATCACCAACCTGGCCAAGAACACGGCCGTGCGGTGGCATGGCACCAAGATCAACATCGTGGATACCCCGGGCCACTCCGACTTCGGCGGGGAAGTCGAGCGGATCCTGCGGATGGTGGACGGGGTGCTGATCCTGGTCGATGCGGCCGAAGGACCGATGCCGCAGACCCGGTTCGTCACTCGCAAGGCGCTGGCCCTCGGCCTTCGCCCCATTGTGGCGATCAACAAGGTCGACCGGTCCGATGCCGAGCCGCTCCGGGTGCATGACGAGGTGCTGGGCTTGTTTATCGACCTGGAGGCCACCCACGAGCAGCTGGATGCCCCCTTCCTTTATACGTCCAGCCGGTTCGGCACCGCCACCGCCGACCTGAAGGTACCGGGCACGGACCTCACGCCACTGTTCCAGACCATCCTCGACTACGTCCCCGAGCCCAAGGGCGATCCCGAGGAACCGTTTCAGATGCTGGTTTCCACCCTGGACTTTTCCAGCTTCATCGGCCGGATCGCCATCGGCCGCATCGAGCGGGGCCGGGTGCGGGTGGGAGACCAGGTGGCATTGTTGCCGCTGGGGGAGCCGGGTCTGGTTAGCGACGAGGAGCAGTTCGAACGGAACCGGGTAACCCGGCTCTACACCTTCGACGGCCTCAACCGGATAGAGGTGGAGCAAGTGGACGCCGGCGACATCGTCGCCCTCTCCGGGTTCGAGACCATCGAGATCGGCAAGACCTTCACCTCGACCGAGCGGTTGGAGCGGATGGAGGGCATCGCGGTGGAGGAGCCCACGATCTCGGTGGACTTCATCGTCAACAACGGCCCGTTCGCGGGGCGGGACGGAAAATTCGTCACCAGCCGGCAGCTTCGGGATCGCCTGTTCAAGGAACTGGAACGGAATGTGGCGCTCCGGGTGGAGGAGACCGATACTCCCGACACCCACACCGTCTCCGGCCGGGGCGAGCTGCACCTCGGGATCCTGATGGAGACCATGCGGCGGGAGGGCTTCGAGTTCCAGGTCTCCCGGCCCCGGGTCATCACCAAGCTCGGCCCCGATGGGGAGCGGCTGGAGCCGTACGAGGAGCTCATGATCGATGTGCCTGAGGCGTACATGGGCGTCGTCATGGAGAAGCTGGGGCCCCGGCGGACGGAGATGATCGAGATGAAGAACCCGGGGCAGGGCATGGTCCGCATGAGCTTCCGGATCCCGGCTCGCGGGCTCTTCGGCTACCGCTCCGAGTTCCTCACCGACACCCGGGGCACGGGGATCATGCACCATCGCTTCCTGGACTACGGACCGTGGGCGGGCCCGCTGGCCGGACGGAAGCGCGGGGTGCTGATCGCCGATCGCGAAGGGTCGGTGGTGGCCTTCGCGCTCGGGAACCTGCAGGAGCGGGCCCAGATGTTCGTGGCGCCGGGGGATCTGGTGTACGAGGGGCTGATCGCGGGGGAAAACTCCCGGCCTGGCGACATCGACGTGAACGTGACCAAGGAAAAGAAGCTCAGCAACATGCGGACGACGGCGACGGACGACAACGTCATCCTGGAGCCACCCCGCCAGATTACCCTCGAGTATGCCCTCGAGTACATCGAGGAAGACGAGCTGATCGAGGTGACGCCGAAGACCATCCGCCTTCGCAAGCGGGTGCTTCCGGTGAACGATCGCAAGAAGGCTGCCCGGGCGTCCCGCGTGGCCGACGCGTCGTAGGGCGTGCACCCCCTATAACATTCTTTGAAGGCGGAGGACATCATGTGGGCCTGGAAGACGTCGGTGGAACCCGCCGAGCTGCGTCGGAAGTTCGATGACGACGAGGACGAGTTCGAGGATGACGGGTTTACCTTCGACGACGACGACGAGGACGATGACGACCTCGATGACGACCTCGATGACGACGACGAGGATGATCTCGACGAGGACGAGATCGAGGAGTTGGAGGATTTCGACGAGGACGAGGAGATGCGCTGAGCCGAGCCCGGCGCCGGGTTATCTTGTATCATGAGCGGCGAGCGGGGATTCTCTGGCGCCGGAAGGGCCTGTAGCTCAGGTGGTTAGAGCGCACGCCTGATAAGCGTGAGGTCGGTAGTTCAACTCTACCCAGGCCCATATTTCGATGTACCGACCCCGCTGCGACTCACGATGCAGCGGGGTTATTCATTTTGGGATCCCCCACTCCCAAATACCTCTGGAACTTCTAGGATGCGAACATGAAAAAGTCGGGCGCGAGCCAAGGCCAATCGGCATCGGAGCTCATCTCGAAAAGAATCGCCGAACTCGGGGACTGGCGCGGGGAAACCCTCAGCAGAATGCGCAAGCTCATCAAGGAAGCAGACCCGGACGTCGTCGAGGAGTGGAAGTGGATGG
>JAXDMF010000357.1:0-6054 GCA_034666205.1 Gemmatimonadales bacterium | reverse complement strand
GATCGATGGATGCAATGACACATCAGAGCGCACTGACTCAGGTGGTGAGGGTGAAATGCTGCGCGGTGTGTTTCACGTGAAAGCAGCGCCACCCCCGGTGATCGACCGCGAACCAAAATTGTGCTCTCGAGAATCACAGAAATGCTGACGGGTGTCGAGCGAGCCAGGCGCCGAGCGGATTCGCCCGTGGCCCTAAACCGGAAACATGGACTTGAAAGGGTCAGTTGTACGGAAGGGATCGACGAAGGCTACTTCAATGTTTCACGTGAAACGCGGACCTTGGCCGGTCTGTGTCGCAGCACCTCGAGCACGAGCCCCTGCAGATCATTGGGTGTGAGGCCAGGGATCCGGCTTGCCTGGCCTAGTGACTGGGGCCGAACAGCGTCCAGTTTTTCCCGGGCTTCGAACGAAAGCGCCGCGAGCACCCGGTAATCGATCTGGTCGGGGATGGTCAGCTCCTCCATCTGAGCCAGGCGAGCGGCGGCCGATCGCTCACGTGCGAGGTAGCCGGCGTACTTGAACTCGATGTCTGCCCAGTCGGCCGACCCGTCGGTAAAGGGAATGTCGGCGATCATGAGTAGCGTCCGAAGAGGCACCTCGGGCCGTCGGGCGAGGTCCGACACGCGGAGCGGCTCACGAATCTGTGATGAGCCCAGCCGCTGGAGACTCTGGTTCACCGCGCCCGGTGTCATGACGGCAGCCTCGGCCGCAGATCGTACCTCTTCCTCCCGAAGCAGCCTGAGCTCAGCGGTCCGCAGTTCCTCTTCATTCAACATCCCCAATTGCTCGGCAAGCGGGTACAGCCGCCGAAGCGCATTGTCTTGTCGCAGCAACAGCCGGAATTCTGAGCGCGACGTGAAGAGTCGATAGGGCTCGTCGACTCCTCGGCTCACTAGATCATCGACCAGGACGCCAATGAAGGACTCTTCCCGTCCCAGGATCACCGGCTCGACACCAAGGGAGTTGGCTGCTGCATTGAGACCGGCGACGGCTCCTTGTGCAGCCGCTTCCTCGTAGCCAGTAGTGCCGTTCACCTGACCGGCCAGGAACAGTCCAGGTATCGTCTTTACCTCGAGCGTCGGCTTCAACTGAGTCGGCGGAAAGTAGTCGTACTCGATTGCGTAGCCGGCCCGCGTCATCCGAGCGCGTTCGAGCCCAGGAATCGTGCGCAGCAGGGCCAGCTGGACAGCGGGCGGGAGCGACGTCGAGAGCCCGTTGACGTACATCTCTGAGGTATCGAGCCCTTCAGGCTCCAGGAAGATCTGGTGCCGAGCCGCGTCGGGGAACTTCACGATCTTGTCCTCGATCGAAGGGCAGTAGCGGGGGCCTCGACTCGTAATCGCGCCGCCATAGAGCGCCGAATCCTGAAGGTGCCGGCGAACGATCTCGCGGAGCTCTTCGCCGGTGTGGGTCAGGTAGCAAGGGAGCTGCTCGGGTTTGTCTGCCTGCGAGTAGAAGGAGAACCAGAATGGATCCCGCTCTCCCGGCTGAATGCTGAGGCGAGACAAATCGACTGAACGCCCGTCTACTCTCGGGGGCGTCCCGGTCTTGAACCGGTCGGTTAAGAGTCCCAGCTCTTCCAAATCCTGGGCGATCTCCGTTGACGGAGATTCGCCAGCCCGCCCAGCTGGCAAACCCTCCTTCAGGCCCATATGGATACGGCCGCGGAGAAAAGTGCCCGTGGTGAGTATGACGGATCTGGCGCGGTAGGACCTACCATCCAGCGTCATGACACCATCTACGCATCCCCCCACCATGAGGAGCTTGGCGACGGTGCCTTGAGCAAATTCTACTTCTGGTCGTCGCTCCAACTCCGTTCGAACAGCTCGGCGGTAGAGCCCGCGATCGCACTGCGCACGGGGAGACCATACCGCCGGACCTTTGGAGCGGTTCAACATCCTGAACTGTATGCAGGCCCGGTCGGTGGCCCTGCCCATCACGCCACCGAGAGCATCTACCTCTCGCACAACGGTCCCCTTGGCAATCCCACCGATGGCAGGATTGCAAGACATCTGGCCTATGGTCTCGAGGTTCTGGGTCAGCAGGAGAGTACGCGCACCGCGACGCCCGGCTAGCGTAGCTGCCTCGGCACCGGCGTGGCCGCCGCCGATCACGATGACGTCGTAACGATCCATAGTAGGAAATCTAGGAGGATGTTCGCCGGCTGTGCGGCAATCAAGCCCGAGGCTTTTCGGCTGGGCTCAGAGCACCTCTCCCAACCGGGTGACCCGAGCAACCTCATCGGCCGGCACGATCAGATGCTTGTGGTCGCTCCGGATCCCAAACTTCGCACTCCTCTTGATGTACTCGTCCTTCGACTCGCCGGCGGTTTCCTCGTGGATGCCGACATCCAGCATATGCACGCCCTGCTCGTCCTGACTGTCATAGCGCCCCACATACGTGCGTGAGCCGTTGGTCTCTACGACGACAGTGATGCCATGCAGCTCGGCGTGCCCTGGATGAAATACGTGACCGGACATTGTCGCCTCACTGCTCGACAGCAGCGCCGCAGAACTTATCGAACGCGGCGGTAAGGTTGGCTGCGACGTCCTTAGGCGACCGGCCCTCGATTTGATGCCGATGAACGAAGTGCACAACCTCGCCATCCCGCAGCAGCGCCATGGACGGGCTGCTCGGCTGATACTCCCCGAAATACTGGCGCGCCCTGGATACGGCCTCCAGGTCCTGGCCCGCGAACACCGTGACGACCTGCTGCGGAACCACGGAATGCTCGAGCGCCAGACCCAGCGCGGGCCGCGCGTTGCCGGCAGCGCACCCGCAGACGGAATTGACGAAAACCAGCATTGAGCCCCTCTGGTCCCCCAGTGCCGCATCGACCTCGGCCGCGGAGGTGAGCTCCTTGGCGCCGAGTCGGGTTACCTCGGCACGCATGGGAGCAACGAGGGTGGGGTTGTAAGGCATGATTAGGCTTCCTCGATCTGGGTGTTGAATGGCGGGTCTTTCAATTCCCTCATAACGACATCATCACGCTACTCTGTTGACACCACAGTGTCAGGGCCTTCCAATGCGGCCTTAAGCGCATGCCAGGAGAGGCTGGCGCACTTCACCCGCACCGGGTACTCCGACACTCCGGAGAACACCGCCAGCTTCCCCATTGTTTCGGCCTCGCCCGGGGTCAAAGTCCCCGTCACCAGTTTCCGGAATTGCTCGAAGAGCGCCTCCGCTTCCAATCGGCTCTTTCCCTTAACCGCGCCGGTCATCAGCGATGCCGAGGCGGTCGAGATTGCGCATCCCGATCCCTCGAAGGTGGCACCCTGGATTTTCTCGCCATCCATCCGGAGCCAGACAGTCAGTTGGTCACCGCAGAGGGGGTTGTGGCCCTCGACCCGGCGGTTGGCGTTCTCCAGACGGCCATAGTTCTGGGGAGAGCGGTTATGGTCCAGGATCATGTCCTGGTACAAGGAGCTCAGGCTTCCCATCAACGGAACATCCGCCTGACCTGCATCAGCCCGTCGGCCAAGATATCGATCTCCTGACGCGTATTATAGAAAGCGAACGAAGCACGAGCTGTGGCAGGAATGCCGAAGTGTCGCATCACTGGCTGCGCACAGTGGTGTCCGGCCCGGATGGCGATCCCACTGTCATCCAGGATGGCTCCGATATCGTGGGGGTGCACCCCCTCTAGTGTGAACCCCAGTATGCTCGCCTTGTGCGTGGCCGTCCCGATCAGCCTGAGGCCTTCTATGCCGATGACGCGCTCTGTCGCATAGCTGAGCAGTTGCTGTTCCCACGATGAAATCCCATCGAACCCTAGCTTCGTCACGTAATCCAGTGCCGCTCCGAGTCCCATTACCTGGGCTATCATCGGGGTGCCGGCTTCGAACTTGGCTGGAAGCGGCGCCCAGGTAGACCGCTCCAGGGTCACCGTGTCGATCATATCCCCGCCCCCTTGATAGGGCGGCATCTGCTCCAGCAGCGACTCGCGTCCGAATAGCACTCCGACCCCTGTCGGACCGAATAGCTTGTGGCCGGAGAACGCGAAGAAGTCGCAGTCCAGCTCCTGAACATCTACTCCCAGGTGGGGAGCCGACTGGGCTCCGTCGAGCAGGACCGGGATCCCCCGGTCATGGGCCAGTGCGATCAGCCGCTTGACCGGATTGACGGTGCCGAGCGCATTGGACACGTGCACCACGGAGACGAGACGGGTGCGATCAGTCAAGAGCCGCTCGAACGCCTCTACATCCAGTTCGCCGGCATCGTTGAACGGCGCCGCCTTCAGCCTCGCGCCAGTCTGTTCGCAGACGAGCTGCCATGGCACGATGTTGGAGTGGTGCTCCATTGCTGTGATGACGATGTCATCACCGGGTTTAAGGTTCGATCGGCCGTAGCTTTGGGCAACGAGGTTGATCCCATCAGTGGTGCCGCGGGTGAAGATGATCTCCCGGCTGGATCGGGCGTTGAGGAAGCGGGCCACCTTTTCCCGGACCTGGTCGTAGGCGTCAGTGGCGCGCTCGCTGAGGTAGTGCACCCCACGGTGGATGTTCGCGTTCTCGCTGGTGTAAAAGCGGGTCACGGCGTCGATCACCGACTGGGGCTTCTGGCTGGTGGCGGCATTATCGAGGTAGACCAGGGGCTTCCCTCGGATCCGTTGCTGGAGGAGGGGGAAGTCCTGGCGGATCCGTTCGACGTCAAGCGGGGCGGCGGGGCGGCGGGGCTGCGGGGCAGCAACCGCCCCCGCTCCGGTGACTGCCCCGCTCATACAGTCCCCAGCCGCTGGCGCACCAGCCGATCCAGCTCATCCCGGACGGGTTCCAGGGCTACTTCCTCGATGACCTCGGCCGCGAAGGCGTAGGTCAGAAGCCGTTGGGCCTCAGCGGCGGGCACTCCCCGGCTCCTGGCGTAGAAAAGGGCGACGTCGTCCAGCCGACCGACAGTGGCTCCGTGGGTACACTTCACGTCGTCGGCGAAGATCTCGAGCTGAGGCTTGGTGTTGACCTTGGCCGAATCGCTCAGCAGCAGGTTCCGGTTGGTCTGCTTGGCGTCCGTCTTCTGGGCCTCCGGCTTGACGAACACCTTTCCATTGAACACCGCGCGGGAGCGATCATCGAGGACCCCCTTGTAGACCTCCCAGCTCCGGCAGTTGGGCTGATCGTGGTAGATCACCGTATGGTTGTCGACCAGCTGCTCGCCGCGGGTGAGATAGAGGCCGTACATGAGGGCCTCCACGTTCTCCCCGTTAAGCCGCACGTGGAGGTTGTGCCGGGCCAGGGCACCGCCCATGGCCATCGTGAACGACCGGTAATGGCTGTCCCGATACTGGTCGACGTGGGTCGATCCGATGTGGTAGGCCCGCTCGCTCTCTCGCTGGATCCGGGTATGCTCCAGCCAGGAATTGGCACCGGCCACGACCTCTGTTACGGCGTTGGTCCAGTAAGTGCCCGCGGGCGCGAGCGTCACGTAGCTCTCGATGACCGATGCCCGCGCACCGGGCTCGACGACGATCAGGTTGCGGGGGTGGGTCACGCGGCCGGCTGCCTCGTCGGTTGTCACGAAGACCAGGTGTACCGGACGGGCTACATCGGTATTCGCCGGCACATGCACGAACCCGCCATCTCGCATGAACGCTGTACTGAGCGCGGTGAAGGGACTCGACACCGTAGGAGCGTGGCGCCCGAGGTGAGCCTCGATTACGGCCCCATCGGTATTGAGGGCCTCGCTCAGGCTTCCCACCCGAAGTCCGGGCGCCAGCACCCCGACCGAGCTCAGAGCCTCGCTGAACCCGCCGTTGACGAATACCAGCGTGGTCCACTCCGGGTGCCCGAAGACGAACGAGGCGAGTTGCTCACGGCTGACCGCGGGGGAGCCGATGGCCGGCCGCCATGGGCTTTGCGCGATCGGCCCCACCGGGGTGAAGCGCCATTCCTCGTCTCGTGAGGTGGGGAAACCCGTTGCGGCAAAGCGATCCATGGCCGTGCGGCGAATGGACTCGAGCCATTCGGGAGCCTCTGCGGTGGCGGTGCCGCTCTGGGCTTCGAAGTCCTGCAGGAATGCCTCGGTCACGACGCTGCTCCGACCCCTTCCACGAGCCATTCG
>JAXDMF010000356.1:0-8611 GCA_034666205.1 Gemmatimonadales bacterium | reverse complement strand
AGCAGCTCGTCCAGCTTATCCTGCTCCAGCAGCGTCCGTTGGCCCGAGACAGCCTGGTGCATGCGGGCGAGGCACAGATAGTTCCGCCAACCCTTGAGCAGCGCGAACGTGGGGGAGTAGCCGTCGCAGGCCAACGCCTTGCGGAGCAGCGGCAGGTCCTTGCCCACCAGCTGCTCCTGCAGATTGATCGTGTTCGTGCTCACCACCGTCCGCTCGCCGTTTGCCCGGGCCCAGGCCAACGCCGGGACCAGGTACGCGAACGACTTCCCTACCCCGGTTCCCGCCTCGAGCAGCTGCACCCCGCCATCGTTGTAACCATCGGCAATGTGTGCCGCCATGTCTCGCTGGCAGCGGCGGTCCTCGTAGCGTCGGAGCTGAGCCGCAATCGGTCCCCCTTCTCCCAGAATATCGATCACATCGAAGGGGTCGATCCGGACGATCGGACGGTCGCGCGGCACCTCCACCACGACGTAGAGATCGTTCGCGGCGTTGTTCAGGATCCCGAAACCCACCCCGGCATCGTGAAGGCGAGCGGCCACATTGAGATCGGCAACCGAAGGGTCGAGCGCCCCGCTGGGATGGTTGTGCAGCAGCATCTGGCCGCGGTTGATGCCGGCCGGCAGGGCCAGGACCTGGTCCACCGTCCCCCGTGCCGCCACCCGGGCGTCGGTGATTACCCCGTCACGATCGATCGTGGCGACGAAGGAGACCTCCCGGCCTCCCGCCGCGGAAATCTCGCCGGCGAGGTAGGCCCGGACACCCGGGGCGATACGCTCGCTCAAGTCTTCAGTTCTTTCTTCTTCGCTGCCGGGAAGAGCACGTTATTGAGGATCAGCCGGTAGCCTGGCGAGTGGGGGTGCAGGGACAAATCGGTCGGAGCGTCGCCGATCTGGTGCTGCGGGTCTTCCGGATCGTGCCCGCCAAAGAAAGTCCAGGTGCCCTGCCCATGCTCGCCATGGATGTACTTCACCCATGGCGCGCCCGGCTCGTCAGCCAGAATGGTCACGCTGGGCTTGAGAGTCTTGCGGGTGAAGGACGTGGTAAGTCCATAAAAATCCGGAATGACCTGGCGGTGGTTCTGCACCAGCATCGTCGCGACCGGATCGATCTTGGCGCTGAAGTTGAAGAGCGAGAACGAGCCCAGCGGCTGCCGGCGGTCCGGCGAATTGACCTGATGTCCGTCGATGTCGGAATACACCGGCATCGTCGGGCTCAGCTCCAACTGCGCATTCTGAAAGGCGAGGGCGCGGCTCCATTTCATGCGCGCGCTGGCCTTCGGATCCATCGGCGTGCCATCGGCGTACGATGCCGCGATATCCACGCCGTCTGCGGCCAGCGCCAGATCCAGTGTCTCGGTGGCGGTGCACATGGCGAACAGAAACCCCCCGCGCTCGACGAAGCCCGCGATGGCCACGGCCACCGCCTGCTTCTCGGCCGGGACCGAGGCAAACCCCAGCGATCGCGCCATGGCACGGTTCCGCTCGACCATTTCAACCAGCCAGGGAGAGCCGGCGTAGTTGAGAAAGAATTTGGAGTACTGGCCGGTGAAGTCCTCATGGTGCAAATGCAGCCAGTCGTACGTCCTGAGCTTCTGGCCCAGCACTTCCGAGTCCCAGACTTTCTCGAACTCGATGCCGGCATAGTTGAGAGCCATGGTGACGGCATCGTCCCAGGGCGGCGCGTTCGGCGGGGCGTAGACTGCGACCTTCGGTGGTTTCTCGAGGGGGACGGCATCCATGTTGCCCCCCTGCAGTTCGCCGCGGATCTGTGCCAGTGCCGTGTCTTCGACCGGCTCGACGGTGACACCGGCGATCGCGGCATCCCTCGAGGTTGTGGCATCGCCCGGCAGGAGGAACGCGCCGCTTCGATAGTTCAGGAACCACTCGGCCTTGGCGCCGCGCTTGAGGGCGCGATAGGCAAGCCCATAGGCCTTCAGGTGATCGCTCTGGGCGTCGTCCATGGGAACGAGCAGCCAGGGAGCAGCGCCATGGCGTCTGATCCAGGACAGTGCTGGAGAAAGCGCCACCACCCCGGCGCCTGCGCGGGAAACAAATTCCCGGCGTTTCATGTCTTGGGCACCGCTCCGCGCGCCTCATCCAGCTTGCGGCGCGCCTGGGGGACCAGCGCGCTCTGCGGGTACGTGAGAATCAAGTGCTCGAGCAGCTCCACCGCCTCGCCGGGCCGCTTCGAGGAGAGCAGCAGGTCCGCCAGCGCCAGCTCCGCTGCGGGAGCGGTACCCGGTGCTTCCCTGGTCGTGGCCGCCCGCAGGAGGCGCTCGGCCTCGGCCGTTCTCCCGGTGGCCGCAAGCAACCGTCCGGCCAACAGGTTCAGCTCCGCACCTCCGTGCTGCGGCGCCAGCGCTGCCGCGACGCGCTCCAGTCCGGCACTCGCCTCCGCCGTATCGCCCTGCTCCAGCCGAAGCATGGCCTGTCCCAGCCCGGGGAGAGTGTCCGCCTGAATCGGCTGGAGCAGGGCCAGGAATGCGGTGCGCCGCGTGGCATCTGCCCGGTCGCCGGCGTACGGCCCTGCCGCCTTGAACCGCTCCAGTGCCCCGGCGATGTCGCCGCGATACAGCCGGATCCGCCCGCTCAAGGCGAGGCCATCCACGCTGGTGTCGGCCGCCATGATGGAATCGGCGCGCGCGAGATTGCCTGACCGCACCCATGCCAGGGCCACGCGGCGGCGGAGCCCATCATATTCGTCGGCGGGCAACGTGGGACGAAGATCCACCAGCCGTTTCTGCGCCTCATCAGGCTTGCCCTCTCCGATGAGCACGCCGACCAATGTGGTCGCTGCATCGGAGGAGACCGACGTCGGTGCCAGCCGGTCGTCGGCCAATCCAGTCAGCATCCGCCGCGCAGCGGCCCGGTCACCCGCGGCCGAATACGCCTGGGCTGCCTCCAGCCGGAGCCGCGGCGACTGCGCGTCGGGAGAGCGGCTCGCGAGCGCCTCGAGGATCTGACCCTGGGCCTGCTTGCCTTCCGAGGTACGCAGTGTGCGGACCTGCTCCAGCAAACTCCGGAGTGCTGCGACGGCCTGAACCCGGTCATCCGGGAGGATTGTTGCCAGCGCCCGATAACCCCCTATGGGATCGCCCCAGACCGCCCGCAGCTCGGCCTCGAGGCGGCGCGATGGCAGGTCGGAATCGACGGCGATGAGCCGGAGCAGCTCGGGCCGAACCCGATCGGGTGCCTGGCTCAGCGCGGACACAGCGGTTCCGCGGTACCCAGGCAGCCGTCGCACGGCGGAGAGCCACTCATGCAACCCCGCCGGGTAGTCGCCCTCGGCCAGCGCCAGTTGCGCGAGCTCGGCGGCCATTGCGTCGGGACGACCCAACCGTGCGCGCCCCCTCAGATACGCGGCGCGCGCCCCATCCCGGTTCTGCCGGCCGAGCTCAGCGGCACCCCATTCACGGTACGGGGTCTCCTCCGTGGGTGCCATCCGGGCCCATCGCTCGGCGAGGCTTCGAACGCTGTCCGGCTGGTCGGCGGCGGCCCACGCTCGCAACGCGATGCCATACAGCGTGGAGCTCGTAGGTGCGGCCTTAATGGCGGCCCCGACCGCAGGGAGCATCTCCGTGCTGCGGCTCAGCGGGAGCAGCGAGCGCTCCAGCCCGAGCAGCGCGGACACGTCGGCCGGTCTTGTCGCCAGTACGGCGCGGTACGCTTGCGCGGCCGCGGCATAGTCGCCCCGCCGTTCCAGATCGAGCGCGCGGGTAAGCCCCGGCTGCTGCGACCAGAGCGTCGCCGGCAGCAACAGGCTGACCAGGAGGAGGGGTGAGAGCGACAACGAGGGCATCACGTTACCTGGTAGATGAATCGGACAGGCGACGGAAATAATCTACCACCAGACGGCGCTCCTCCGGAGAGAGCTGTTGCAACTCGTCCCAGGTCGGTACCCGCAGGCGCTCACCGTCGCCTTGAAGCCTGGCGCGCAAGGCCGGCGGAAGGTGAACACTGTCGTCGGTCGCGGTCATGCTCTGGCGCTCTTTCTTCTGGTCTTCTTCTCGCCCCTGCAGGGTTCGGCCGGCATCGAGCATCCTGCGGAAGAGCCGTTCCTGCCGCTCGACCACCGAGCGGTCCAAGCGGCCGGCTTCGAGCCTCCGCGCGAGCTCCTTTGCCTCCTCAGCCATCTGGCCGGCACCGGCCATATCGCCTTGCCCCCGCAACCGCTCGAGCTCCTGGGCCAACGCCCGCTGCCGCGCGGCCATGCGTTGCAGCTGTGCCCGGACTGCGCCGCCGCCCGCCATCGGGAGGAGCCCCGCTCCCTGTCGCCCCAGGCCCCCCTGCTGCTGCGCGAGCTGGGCCATCCGTTCCAGCGCCTCCTCGAGCCCCGAGCCGGATTGTGAGCCGGAGACATCGCCGCGAGCCCGCACGAGCTGATGCGCTGCGGTGTTGAGCTCGTCTACCGCGCCGCCGGCCTGCTCGGCTGCCTCCCGGCTGTTCGGCGCGGCGGACGAGATTGCTTCACGTGCCTGCTGCATCTGCAGCTGAGCGGCGCCGAGCGCTGCGGCGATCTGGGGAGAGACGAGGGCGTTCCTGCCGCCCACCTGCTTCATCTGCTCCAGTAGCTTTTGCACTCCTTCCTCGATCGCCGCCTGTTCTGATCGTGTGGCTGCGCTCGGTTGTCCTCCGTCGCGCAACTCTTCCTGTATGCCGAGCTGGCGCTCGGCCAGCCGGCTGGTCTCTGACAGTGCCTGATCCATGGCCTCGACCACCTGTCTCCGCCACTCGCGCTGCATCTCCTGCCGCCGACGCTGGAGCTCGTCACCCAGCGGCTCGAGTGACCGCGATGCAGCTTCGCCACTCTCACGGGCCTGGCCCCGCTGCCCCCTTCGCGCCGACTTGGCTGCCTCCTGCATTTCGTCGGCGGCCTTTCCGGCTTGCCGAGCCGGGGATCCCAATCCGGGCTGGCTGTCCTGGGGCGCCGCATCCCTCGCGAGCCGGTCGAGTGCCGCTGACAGCGAATCAGTTCTGGCGGCGAGCTGCTGCTCGGTCAGGGTGGACCGATTGCTGTCGGCCGAGGCCACTTGCTCGTTCCACTGCCGCTGCTCTCGAGCGAGCTCTCTGGACTCCTGCGCCAGATTGGCCAGGTCTCCCTCCAGAGCCGCTCGCCGGAAGAGATCGCGACTGCGTTCGAGGGCCTCGCGGAGCTGCTTCTGGGCCTCGGCGAGTTGCGCCAGAGCATCCTTCGTCTGTTCCGCGTCGAGGTTCTTCAACGCCTCCTGGAGTGCGGCGAGCTTCTCCCGGAGCTCGGGGGAGAGCGCGCGCTCGAGCTGGTCGCGAATCTCGGTCAGCTGGCGTTGCCACGCCGAATCCTGGATTCCCGCAGCCTCGGCGCTTCGCTGGAGCGCCTCCAGGGATTGCGACAACTCCTCGGCCTGCCGGACCAACTCTTCCTGCGACTTCGCCACTGCCTGCGCCCGCTGCGCTTCCTGGAATGGCAGGGACTCACTGTTCTTCTCGCCGCTCTGCCCCGAGCGGGGGCGCTCCTGTGCCAGATCGTCGGTCTGGCGCTCGACCCGCTTGCTCTCGTCGGTGATCGAGTCGAGCTGCCCCGCCAGCGCCGCGGTCGCCTGCCGCTGGGCAGCACGTACTTCACTCATGGTCGGGAGACGGAGCAGGAACTCGCGAGAGCGGCCGGTATGCCCACGGGGTGCGTTATCGATCGCTGTTGCGGAGTAGCGGACGGTATCGCCTGGCAGGAGGCCGCGCCGGTTCAGGTCGAGGGTGAAGCTCAGGATGGCGCGGTCGGGCCGCTCCGGAGGCAGCGGAATACTCTCCCGGCGGGCCGAGTCCACCAGTCCGAGCCGACTGATCCGCCGGCTCTCGAGCGCGACCCTAGCCACTCCATGGTCGTCCCGCACATCGATGATCAGCGGCACCTTAAGGCTGAGCGGTGCCAGGGTATCAGCTCCGGGCACGGGGATTTCCACGGAGGGAGCGCTGTCGGGTATGAGGCGAATCGGCAAACGCACCGAGTCGCCGGCCAAGGCGGCACCGCTTGCGGTGACCATGGCCAGCCGGTACTCGCCCGATCGGGACGGAGCAAAGCTGCCCTCGAAGCGGGTAGCCGTCACCCGCAGCGATTCGACTTGCTCCCCGACCGCCCATGCCGCCCGAGCTAGCGGGGCCGTCGCTTCGCCCCGGGTATCGAGCCGGGTACCGGCGGGCAGCAGGAGGGTATCCCCACCGGTGGGCAGTAGCTCATTCTCCAGTCCGAGATATGAGGGATAACGGGCGGTGACGCTGAGCGAGCCGAGAAAGACCGGCAGCCGCACTCGCACGGTGACGGTGTCGGACGATCGGCTTCCGCTGGTGAGACGGGCAAAGAGATCGCTCTCGAGAGGACCGGTGGACACCACCGCGCGACCCAACGAGTCGAGTCGCACACCGCGCGCCTTCCACGATTCACCGGGCAACCGAAGCCAGAGCGTCGCGACTTTTCGCCCCAGCGCTTCCAGGTGAAACTCGGCCGGCTGCCCGCGGTCCACCAACCCGGCGGATGCCCGTAAGCGCACGGGCGCCACGGTCGCCTCCCATGCACGTCGGGGA
Organism: Gemmatimonadales bacterium; assembly: GCA_034666205.1. GTDB lineage: Bacteria > Gemmatimonadota > Gemmatimonadetes > Gemmatimonadales > GWC2-71-9 > CAVVWJ01. Next base: position 2,057 of record JAXDMF010000356.1, on the reverse strand, counting down.
TGCCAGAGGGCCGCCGCCGCTCCGCGTAGTGGCCCCGCCGAGGTGAACGCGAGGGCGCCGATGAGAAGAGAGATCGCCCCGGAAAGGAGAATCAGCCGAACGGGACGCGCGAGCGGCTCCACCGCCGCAGCACCCCGCCGGGTGATGTCGGCGGCATGGGCGCGATCGGCGAGGTCGAGCAGGGCGACGCTGGTGCCCGACGCGGCTCCGTCGAGGAGAGCAGTGAGCGTGCCCCGGCGCCACGCGCCCAGGTCCTCCAGCCGCCCTGCCAAACGCTTGACGGAGAGACCGGCATGGCTTCCCCACCCGACATAGATGACAGCGGAGAGCGCTGCCAGCGCCAATGCCCAGGCGACGAGCACCCAGTAGGGCGCGCTGAACCAGCCGAGCCGGACGCTCCAGGCGGCAGCACCAAGGAGGAGAGCGACCGAGCCCACTCCAAGCGCTGCCCACCCGGCCCAATTCCGGCTCTGGAGAGGACGAGCCAGCCGTTGAAGCGCCCCGTGGGTGGCAGATGCGGTCATCCGCCGTATCCGACGGCATAGGCAAAGAGATTCACGCCCATCCGGAGTGCGGCCTCCCGTTTTTCGGGCGGGTCATGGTGCACCTCGGGATCCTCCCACCCGTCACCCAGATCGCTCTGATAGGAGTAGTAGACTGCCAGTCGTCCGTCCAGGAAGATCCCGAACCCTTGAGCCGGCTTCCCATCATGGACGTGGATCTTCGGGATGCCCTTGGGTAAGTCGTAGATCAGATGATAGATAGGATGGTCGAGCGGAACCTCTACTAGAGGGTGATCCGGAAACAGCCGCGCCAGTTCGCGGCGGATCGATTGATCCATGCCGTAGTTGTCGTCCGCGTGGAGAAACCCGCCCTGGAGCAGGTAGCGGCGCAGCGTGGCGAGATCCGGATCGCTCCAGTGCACGTTGCCGTGCCCGGTCATATAAATGTAGGGGACGTTCCAGAGGTCGTCGTCAGCCAGCGTCACGACCCGCTCCTGGGCGCTCACCCGTAGGCCGGTTCGGGTGCGCAGGGCCGTGAGCAGATTCGGTAGGCTCGATGGGTTGGCGTACCAGTCACCCCCGCCGTCGTAATGCAGGCGACCGATCGTCAGCGCGGGCTCGGGGCCGGCCCACCGGCTCGGGAAGCCTGCAGCGATGGCCAGAACCAAAAGCACCCACGCGATCACGGCAACTCCATGACCAGGCGATAGGCTTCGTTACGCGGGAGACCAAGGGACTCAGTCAATCGCCTTGCCACCTCTCGGCGCGCGAGGCCCTCGGCGAGCAACGAGGTCGCCTGTTCCATGGCTTCCTCGGTGCGATCGGGTTCAGCCGCGGGCGAGCCCGTTCCTCGAAGAATGATGGTGAGCTCTCCCCTGGGGGGCGTAGCGGTAAAGTGGTCCACCAACTCACCGAGCGTACCGGAGCGAATCTCCTCGTGCATTTTGGTGAGCTCTCGCGCCACCACCACCGCACGATCGGCGCCCGCCAGCGGAATCAGATCCTCCAGCAACGCCAGCAGCCGTGGCGGCGCCTCGTAGAATATGACGGTCCACTCCTCAACGGCGGCACGTTGCAGGAGCCGTGATCGTTCACGTCCCTTTCGCGGGATGAAGCCAAGGAAGAGATATCGATCTCCGGGCAGACCGGCTGCGGAGAGGGCCGTGGCCACCGCGGACGGTCCGGGGATGGGCACGACGGTAATTCCGTTCTGCCGCGCCAACCCAACGAGGTCCGCTCCGGGGTCACTTACGGTAGGGGTGCCGGCATCGGACACGAGCGCCACATCCCGACCGCCACGAAGGATGTCCAGCACGGTCTCGAGCCGGTGCTCGGCCGAGTGAGCATGAAAGCTGAGGAGGGTGGGCCTGGCGCCGAGGTGACTCAGAAGGCCGCGCGTCCGCCGGGTGTCTTCCGCAGCGACCACGGGCACGTTGCGCAGCAGCTCGGCGGCCCTGGTCGAGAGGTCACCGAGATTGCCGAGCGGGGTGGCGACAACGTAGAGGGTGCCGGACATAGAAAGTCGGGAAAGTCGTGAAAGGCGGGAAGGACGGG
>JAXDMF010000355.1:0-17381 GCA_034666205.1 Gemmatimonadales bacterium | reverse complement strand
AGTCGGGGTTGGTGGGCTATCGGCGAGAAACCCGAGCAGGTGTGGTAACCCAGGCCCGGCGGCAAAACTATCTGCCGAATTACTCGGTACACCAATTGCAGAATGTGTCCCGGACTGTAGGTTCTCCCCGATAAAGCCACTCCGGGGCCCCCCAATCTGCCCCACAGTGGACCACCAAATTGAACCACGAAGTGCCAACTTCGGGCCCGGCGGGAACATGGGTGGCGCGGTTCTATGACCTATAGTCTGCTCACCCGCCCCGACCGGCTGGCCGCCCTGCGCCATACCGCCCTTCTGGATACCCCTCCTGAGGAAGGTTTCGATCGCCTGACCCGGATGGCCTCGCGGCTGTTGGGCACGCCCGTCGCGCTCATCTCACTCATCTCGGAAGATCGTCAGTTCTTTAAGAGCGCCATGGGGTTACCGGAGCCGTGGGCCAGCCGTCGCGCGGCTCCGCTCTCGTTTTCCTTCGACGCCCAGGTGGTCTCCACCGGCGAGCAGCTCGTGGTCGAGGACGCCCGGCGCCACCCACTGCTCCGCCACAGCACGGCCATCCGGGAGCTCGGCTGGGTGGCGTACGCCGGGGTACCTCTGGTCACCCGCGATGGTCAGACGGTTGGAAGCTTCAGCGTTGTCGACAAGATGCCGCGACTGTGGTCGGAGCGCGATATCGCCCTACTGAAAGATCTTGCAGCATCGGCAGTAACCGAGATCGAGCTTCGCCGCGAGATGGCTTGGCGCCGCCAGGCGGAGCAGGGTCGCCGAGACAGCGACGAGCAGGTCTACGGCACCTTCGAGCAGTCGGGAATAGGGATGGCCGTCCTGTCACCCGATGGACGCTGGCTCCGGGTGAACCTGGCCCTCTGTGACATGCTCGGTGCCGCCCCCGACGACCTGGTCGGGTTCTCCGCCGAAGCTCGCACCCACCCTGACGACGTGCCGGCCGACCGCGAGGCTCTCCGGCTCCTGCTCACCGGCGAGTGTCGCACGTACACGATGGAGAAGCGCTACCTGACCCGTTCCGGCGAGGTGCTCTGGGCCTTGGTGAACGTCTCCCTCGTCTCTGACGCCGAGGGAAAGCCGGCGCACCTCATCGCGGGGATCCAGGACATCACCGAGCGGAAGCAAGCCGAAGCGGCGCTGCGAGCCAGCGAAGAGCGGTACCGATTCGTGGCCCAGGCCTCGAAGGAAGTGGTGTGGGACTGGGACCTGCTCACCGATCAGGTGATCTGGGACGAAGGAACCGGGCCCCTGCTGGACTATCAGCCGGCCGAGTTGGGAACCACAGCGGACTGGTGGTACGAGCGGCTGCATCCCGAAGACCGCGAGCGCGTGGTTGAAAGTCTCGACTCAGCGATCAGGCAAGGTGAGACAGTCTGGTCCGAGGAGTACCGCTTCCGCCGTGCCGACGGTTCCTATGCCGACGTGCAGGACCGGGCGCGTATCGTTCACGACGAGACCAACGCACCGGTCCGGGTGATCAGCGCCATGGCCGACCTCACTCAGGGGCGGCGGTCGGAGCGGCGGCTTCACCAGGTGCTGGACGCGCTGCCCACCGGCGTGTGGATCGTAGACCGGCAGGGCCGGATCGTAGTAGACAACACCGCGAGCCGGGAGATCTGGGGCCCGGTCCGTTACTTGGGCCTCGACCAACTCCCCGGCTATAACACCCGCTGGGCGGCAACCGGCCAGCCGGTCCAGCCGAACGAGTGGGGTGCCGCGCGGACTCTCGAGAGTGGTGAGAGCTCGCTCAATCAGGAAATTACGATCGACGTCCCTGGAGGTGGCCAGAAGACCATCGTCAACTCCGCCGTGCCGATTCGGGATGCGGACGGCCAGACGGTAGGTGCGCTCAACCTCAGTGAGGACGTTACCGGGAAGCGGGCGGAAGCGGAGGCCGGCAGTCAGCGGGAAGCTCAGGAGCGCCAGGCGGACAAGATGGGAGCCGTTGGCCGGCTCGCCGGAGGAATTGCTCACGACTTCAATAACCTGCTCACCGGAATTTTGACCTATAGCGAGCTGATTCTCCAGGAGCTGCGCCCGAGCGACCCTCTCCGGGCCGATATCGAGGCAATCCGGCACGCCGGCCAACGCGCTGCCGCACTGACCCGGCAGCTGCTCGCGTTCAGCCGGAGGCAGGTGCTTCAGCCGCGCGTGGTATCCCTCAACGGCCTGACTACCGAGCTCGAGCCGATGCTCAGCCGTTTGCTCGGCACCGACGTGGCGCTCGATCTGCTGCTCGACCCCGAGGCCGGCAACGTGATGGTGGATCCCGCCCAGATGGAGCAGGTCCTGGTCAACCTGATCACGAATGCGCGCGACGCCATGCCTCGTGGTGGCCGGGTCTCGATCACCACCGCCAACACCCAACTCCACCGGGATGAAGCGGCTCAGGAGACACCGTGCGTCACGATTTCAGTGAAGGACACGGGGAGCGGTATGGACGCCGCCACCCAGGCTCGAGTCTTCGAGCCGTTCTTTACCACCAAGCAAGGGTTTAGCGGCACCGGTCTCGGACTCTCGACCGCCTTTGGTATCATCGAGCAGAGCGAGGGGCACATCACGGTGGAGAGCCAGCCGGGTCAGGGCTCCGAGTTCACGATCTACCTGCCGAGGTACCTGGGATCCGAGCCGGCGCTGACTACCGCTCAGAGAGAGGTGCTCCAGGGTGGATCAGAGACGCTCTTGCTCGTCGAGGACGAGGACAGCGTACGCGCGTCGGTGCGCCGGCTGCTCGAGTGGCACGGTTACCGTGTGATTGAGGCCGGTAACGGCAGCGAGGCCCTCCGGATCTACCAGGGCAACCCCGAAGCAATCGACCTGGTGCTGACCGACCTGGTGATGCCCGAGATGGGTGGTCATGAGCTGGTCCAGCAGCTCCGGGTCCAGAACCCGGCGCTGCGGGTTGTTTTCATGTCGGGCTACGCCGAAACGACGATCGCCAACAACGGCGCGATGCCGCCGGGAACCGGGTTCGTGGAGAAACCGTTCACGGTGGACGCGCTCATGCACCAGCTGCGTGAGGTACTGGACGCGTGATGGGTGAGAGGTGAGAAGTGAGAAGTGAGAGGTACACTTCTTACCTCTCACCCCTCGCCAGCAAAGCAACAAGATCCCCCGGCACCTCCAGCCAGTAGTCCGGACTCGCACTCTCCAGATGATCCCTTCCGAACGGTCCCCAGAGCGCCGCCGCGGTCTTGACGCCCGCCGCTCGCCCTGAGTGCATGTCGTGGATGCTGTCACCCACGTACACTGTGCTGGCGGGATCGGCACCGAGCAGCGCCACGGCCTTCTCCACCGGCTCCGGATGGGGTTTGGGGTTGGTCACCTCGTCGGCGCAGACCAGCACGTCCATCAGTGCCTCGAGGCCGACCAGTTTGAGACCCCTGAGCGCACCCAGGCGGTTTTTGCTGGTGACCAGTCCGGTCTGGATGCCTGCCGCCTTGATCGCGCGCACCGCCTCGAGCACGCCGGGGTAGACCGTCACCATGCTGTCGTGATGCTTCAGGTTGTACTCCCGGTAGGTCGCGATCAACGCCTCGAGCACCTCGGGAGATTTCCGCCACTCGGAGAACTGCACTGCCAACGGTGTGCCGACTCCCTTGAGCCAATCCTCGTCCGTTCTTGCCGGCAGGTTGTGCTGGGTCAGCGTGTGATGATAGCTGTCGAGGATGAGCCTGATCGAGTCGATCAGGGTTCCGTCGAGATCAAAGAGGACGGTCTGCAATCGAGGCATGGTATGGAAGCTAGCGACCAAACAGGACCAGTCCGGTGAGCCTCGCCTCAATGCCGCTCCACTGGGCTCGACCTTGCGGAAGCTTTGGGGTCACCTGATCGAGCACCGCATCGGATGACTCTGCCAACCGCTCCATCAGCGCGGCCTCGCCCGCGGTGTGCCCCCGCGTCACGAATCCCAACGCATTCTCCAACTGTACCAGGCGGTCCGGCTGGTGCATCCGTGCGGCCTCCCGGGTGAACGCCTGTAGCCGGGCCGCCACCAGACGGACGGCGGGTGCCGGGTCGGGCGCGAGCCAGCGTCGGCTGCCGGTGAGAGTCAGGCGTTCCTTGATCGGGCGAGCCAGCAGGACGAGCCAACTCCGCAGACGAGTCTCCTCGACGGGGACCAGCTCGCGGGCGGCGGCCGCCCGCCCGAGCCACAGGCTCAAGGCCTCGGGCGCTTCCGTCCAGGATCCGTCCCGCTCCAGCCACAGCACGGTGGTGGAGAGACAGGCGGAACGATTTCCTGCGCTGTGAAGCGCGAACCCTGCCAGCAGGCCCTCGTGCGGACTCACGACCCGAGCGACACCGGCGAGAGCCTCCACGCCGGCGAACCGCAGTGCGAGCTCGTTGCGCCAGCGCCAGACGTGCATTCCCGCCGAGCCCAGGCCCACCAGCCCAGGGAGCCGGCGCTTTCGCGCCAGCATGCTCTCCAGCCGAAGCGAACGCTCCAGGGCAGGTGGCAAAGTGAACCGAACTACTTCCACCTGCGCGTATCGGGAGCCATATCGCACCGACCGACCTTCGCGCTGCTCCAGCCGCATGGGGGTCCAGGGCAGGTCGTAGTGCACTACCCGCCCAGCACGCTGGAGATCGAGGCCCTCGGCCGCTACGTCGGTGACGACGAGATGTCGTGGCGCAAGGCTGCTCGATGTGCCCTCTTGAAACCAGCCTAACACGTTGGGCCGGGGCAGTAGTGTGCGCCCGATTCCGGCGCGCTCCCCGGTACACCATGCCAATTTGGAATCGCCGATGAGGTCACGGAGGTAGCGAACCGTTTCTCTGAATGCGGTAAAGACCAGGCTGGGAACCCCATCACTCAGGATTTCGCAGAGACGCGCCAGTTTGTCATCGCCATCTTCGGCGACATTGCCCATCGACTGGATCAGGTCGTCGATCTCCTCGAGATCGCTCAACTCGATGTCGCTCCCCATCTCGACCAGCGGCATCAACTCCCACCAGATCAGTTGATCGCCCAACTCCGCCGTGAAACGCCGGATCTCGGAGCGATCCATCACCCTTCCTGATGTCAAAGCATCTCGAGCATGACGAAGCAGCCTTCGGTAGCGGCAAAGGGCGGCGGTCAGAGCCGCGGGGCTGGAGCCGGCGGATCGCAGCAGGACCCCCCGCAGCAACGCGGCGATCGGCTCCGAACGCGAGAGTCGAAGCCGGCCCAGCATCTCCATGATGCGGTTCAGTGCGGCGCATTCTCTGCTGCTAGGGCTGGTGATTCTGGAGGTGGTGCCGGGTCTCCGGTCGCCGGCCACATTGCCCTCGACCACGAGCTGTCCCAGCGAGGCCGTCGTGCAGCCTTTCCTGAGAAGCGCCCGAAGCGAGGCGATGCCGTCCAGCAGCAGCACGTCGTCGCGTACTCCCAGAAGCAGTTGGTTGCCCAAGTCGGCTGTGCGGTTCACCACCGGTGTGGCGGTGACCATCAGGGCAGCCCGTCCGACCAACCATGGTGCCACATGGTGGTAGCGCCGGGTCCCCGGGTTTCTGAAGTGATGACTCTCGTCGATGACGACCAGCCCTCGAGTCCCCTTGGGCAGCTTTCCCCGGCTCACCTGCTCATGAGAGCACAGCGTCACCCGGACTCCGAGTCGAGCCGCAACTGATTCCCATTGAGCCAGCAGTGTTGCCGGCACCAGGCATGCCGTCGACCCACGATTCAGTGCGGTGGCGGCGGCAAGTGCGACATAGGTCTTTCCAGTTCCTACCGGATCGGCCAGCACCGCTCCCCCGTGGCGCCGCAGCGCCGCGAGCACCCGGCGGAAGCTTTGAACCTGTTCCGGGAGCAGCCACGGCGGTGCCTCATCGGTCGCTTCCATCGGCGCGAGGCTCCGAGCCAACGCGCCTGCCACGGCCATTCCGGAGGCCGGTGGGCCCGGGCGGAGGGCCGTCACCAGTGGATCGGGCACTGCCTCCAGTGACTCAGCGACGATGCTGGGCGGCGACGTCCACCACACTGCGGAGTGCAATCTGGGCGGAGGTCGAGAGTCCAAGGTGTCGCGCCACGATGTCATCCAGTTCCTCCTGTACCGCTTGGCCGGCACGACCTTCACGGGCGATGCGGCTGAGTCTCCCATCGGCCAGCACCCTATCCGGCAGCGGCAGCCGGGTCACTACCTGCGCGTTGAAGCGAGCAAACCCGCTGGCCGCCGGTACCGCCCCGGTGCGGGCGGCGGCCCTGAGCCAGGTCGAGTTGAGCCACGCGGCGAGTCGCTCGGCTTCTGCGCCCGTACGCATCGGCGCCACATAGCAGCTGTTGAGGGGTATGTGTTCACGATCGGACGGCTGGCTCAGGGCTACGGCAACCAGACTGCGTGCCAGGTCGGCCCAGACCACGCGGTATCGAGCCACCGCGGGCCGAGTGCGAAACACCCCCCAGGGTGACCCGCCTTTGAAATCCTTGCGGGCTCGAAGCTCGGTGTGATGGACCCTGAGGTACGCGGCGGCCCTGGGGGGAAGCTCGCGGCGAAGGTGTCCCCGATCATCGTGGGTCCAGAGCAGCCGCGTGCTGCTCTGCCAGCGGAAAGGCCTGAGGTCGCGGCCCCGTATTGCCCAGCGCAGCACTTCAGCCTCGAGATCGGCTGGCGGATTCAGAAAGACCCGATTGGCCCCGGTCTTGAGGCCCAGGTGGCAGATGGCGTTCTCGCCGAGTTTGGGCTGGATCTGCTCCAGTTCGGCCACGGCATCCCTCAGCTGGTTGCGGACCAGGATCCAGGGCCCGCCACCCCGGAGCTCTGTCTGCATGACCAGCGGTTGGTTCTCGGGCGAAAGCGTGGTGCGTACCCGGTGCCCCTCCAGGGGTGCTGCCTTGCCGGCGACGATGGCCAGCGGGTATACCGTTGCCTCAAACTCGGCCTGAGGAGATCCGGTGAGGTCGGCGACCGCATGGAGTCTTGTGGTGCTGGCCAGGGCATGGCGTGCCGCGGCACCATATCCCGCACTCGTGATCTTGGCCGGGACCAGCATGGCGACCACACCGGCCGGAGCAGCCAGCTCGAGTCCCCTCTCGAGAAAGGCCACGGCCAGGTCCGGGCCGTTGCCGTAGCACCGGACATTCGATCGCCACCAGTGATATCGCCCCGCGAGTCGGCTCCTGAGCGCGGACGTCAGCTGTTCCGATCTCAGCCAGGGCGGGTTGCCGACCACGATGTCGAAACCGCCGGCGGCGAACACATCCGCGAAGTGACTCTGATAGTGAAACCAGGGGACTTCACCATCACGGGCGAGCTTGCGCCGAGCATGCCGCACTTGCCGAAGCCCGGTACGCAGCCCCAGGAGTGTGTTGCGCGATTGGTGATTCAGACCTCGCCGCTGGCCGAAGAGATCATTCGCTCGCGCCTGCTGCAGGCAGTCCGCGATCTCCGACCGATGCCTCTCCTCCGCCATGCCGAGGGATTGGTCCAGCGCCTGCGCCTCGATTGCCCGGAGTCGCCGTACTAGCGAGTGCTTGTTCGGGCCCGACGCGGTGACCGCCTGCTGCCGAAGCCTGGCAAGCTCGTGGCTCAGTCCCGGCCTTTGCACCGCCACTCCCGCGGCCCACCCCAGTGGATCGAAGAGACTGTCGCCCTGCCGAATGAGGCAGTCGAGGTTGGGAAGCGGACTCACCGCGTCTGCCCTGTCCGCCGGATCGTCGGCGATCACCGCCAGCCAGAGACGGAGCTCGGTAAGGCGTACAGCAGCGGCGCTCTGGTCTACCCCGAACAGATTGTGCCGCAGGACGTGACGCTTCCTGGCCGATCGACCGCGCTCATCGGGTTCAATCGACGCGAGTCGTTCGAGTGCACCGAGCAGAAAGGCACCCGATCCCACGGCGGGGTCGAGCAGAGTCAGGGTGCTGAGGACCCTCGCAGCTCTCGGGTCGCGGTTCCGCATCTGCCGTTCAGCTTCCCGGTCTCCGCAGCCGGTCCGTTCGGCAATGAGCGCAACGAGGGCCGCGTCGAGCAGCTCGTGCACCAGTGATGCGGGTGTATAGAAGGTGCCCGAGGCGTGTCGCGCCTCGGGGGCCATGACGCCCTCGAATACCCGGCCCAGCATGTCCGGCGCGACACCGCTGCGGTCTCCTTCGCAGACCGTGAAGTGAAACCGCTCGAACAGCCGGTCGAATGCATCGCGCCAGATCTCGTTGGGGATGTCGGCACCATAGCGCCGCTCCAGCCGGTGCGGCTCGAAGAGGCCTCCGTTCAGAAACGGGATGGCGCCGAAGCCCAGCGCGGCACGGCTCCGGGATCCTGCCGGCTGATTCAGCGTCCCGAAGAAGAGTGGGCGCAGAAGATCGCGATGGATCTGCCGCCGCCGGGCCAGGCACCGATCCACTTCCTCCGCCAGAAACCGCGAGCGCGCGCCGAGCCAACCCTTGGTCTGGATGAAGTAGAGAAAGAGCACCCGGGTGAGCTGCAGAAGAGCTAGTCCGTGTCGGTCGTCTGCCTGCATGGGGCCGGGCAGTCCCGCGGCTACCCGGTCCAGGGTGATGCGAAACTCCCGGAAGAACCGGCGCCCAACCGGCTCGGCTGATAGCGCGTCGGCTGCGAGAACGGCAAATGCCATCGCGCCGCCCTCCGGCTTTCCAGCCAGCTTGCCGAGCGACACGACTGCTTCCTGGTGGGGGCGGGCCAGGTCCAGCTCGATATGGGGGATTCTACCGAAGGCGACTGCGACTGCCAGCCGGCGTGCGGCAGGGTCGAACGCGAGGACTAGACCTATCCTTCCTCGCCGGCTCAGCCGGCCGGCCAGTCTGGCGGCGGTTCGTTCAGGGTTGGAGCTCTCGGTTGCGAACCAGGGCAGTGGGCCGGTCTGGCCGACAACCTGAATCGTGGAACTGTCATTCCTGCTTCGGTGCCATGCTTCGGGCGGACCCGCCTCCCAGAGCGGCTCATGACCAAGGGCAGAGACCAGGCGTGGCAGATCGGAGAGGGTGTGAATCGACGAGAGGCAGGTCTCGAGATCCATCCGTGGGGCGCTCCGGACAAGGCGGAGGACCACGGTATGGACTGGTGGACAGGATCACTGCATCGGAATGACGCCTGTCGTACCTTTACCCTGACACTTGATTTCAACCAGGACTCAAATGCTTCGACTCGACCATCTCGTCCTTGCGCTTACCCTGGCTGTACCCGTCACACTCTCGGCCCAGGCCGCGGGCGACAGCGGCAGCTTCGTAGTGCGTCATGCCGGCGACACCGTTGCCATCGAGCGGTTCTCCCGTACGGGGATCAAGCTCGAGGGCACTCTCGCCCTCCGGAATCCCAAGAAGACATCCGAGCGCTACTCCGCGGTGATCGCCCCCGATGCCACCCTGCCACTGATCGAGGTGACTGTCCGGGAGGGCGTCGACAGCGGTTCGGCCAAGGGCAAAGTCGTCCAGCGGGCCCGGGTGATTTTCAAGGAGGACAGTGCAGCCGTGGACGAGATCAGTGATGCGGGCCTGGTGACTCGTGTATTCGGTACCGAGAAGGGAGCAATGCCCTACCTCAATCTCTCCTTCGCCTTGCTGGAGCAGGCAGTGCACCGGGCACGGATGACTCGGGGAGCGTCTCAGCTCGCCTTCTTCAATCTCGGTGGCGGGCAGACCCTCAGCGCCAGGATGTCACCGCTCGGCGGCGACTCGTTGCGGCTCGACATCGGAGATATCCGGTTCCATCTCCGGGTCGATGGGAAGGGCAGGGTGCTCGGCGGGCGGATACCGTCGCAGAATGTGGTCGCCGAACGAGAATAAAACGTGAGATGGATTCCTCACCCCGAGCGCAGCGAGGGACCTACCCCCCCAGATTCCGAGTTTAGCGGGGAAGATCCCTCATTCGCTGCGCTCATTTCGGGATGAGGAACCCCATCTCGCTCACCGCTCACGCTCTTCGCTTTTCCCGCTCACGCTCTTGTCCACATAGACTCGCCCTCTCCACTCCACCTTGCGTCCACCTCGCCAGGTTGACCTCAGGATGATGTACAGCGCCATGAGGGCACCCAACGGATATCCCAACCCGTAGATCGCCGGAATCTTCATTCCGTAACAGATCAGCATCCAGAACAGGGCCGAGAGACCCGTCGCGGCCAGCGCGGGCAGCGCGAGCGGCGGATCAAACGCGGCCGCGATCAGCGCAGCAGGCGGTGCCAGCCAGAACAGCATGGCCACGGCCAGCATCACCGGCACCAGCGCCCGTCTGAGTGGCTCATCGGGGAACGAACGCCGCCCGCCCAGGTAGATGTTCTTGGACCAGCCCTCGATCAGGTGAGCCAGATCCTGGTACATCCGGGTTTCCATCAGCCGCTCGGCGAAGGCGAAATGCAGCTTGAGACCCTTCGCCAGATACGTCTGGGCCAGCGCCAGGTCCTCCGCCACCTCGTGACGCACGGCGGCATGAGTACCGGCGATTTCGTAGGCGCTACGGCTGGTCAGGATGAACTGCCCGTTGGCGATGACGTCGCTGGCTCGGCGTGCCCGGTTTACCGTCTGCGGGTGATAGCGCAGCGCCAGGAGGAACCAGATCTGCGGCATGACCAGCCGCTCCCAGAACGTCACGCATTGTTGAGTGGGCGACACGGTCACCAGTGCCGCATTCTCTTGCTCCAGCGCACCGACCGCCTGCCCCAGGAGCGCAGGATGATGTCTGGTATCGGCGTCGGTAAAGAGCAGGAGGTCACCCCGAGCATGACGGAAGCCCTGAAAGCAGGCCCACGGCTTTCCGTACCAGCCTTCGGGCAGCTCCTCGCCCCGGACCAGCCGGAGACGGGGGTCGGGTGGGAGGCTCTCGACGATGGCCGCGGTTTTGTCGCTGGAGCGGTCGTCCACGACCAGCAGTTCGAATGGGCGGTAGCTCGTCTCCAGGACCGAGCGCACGACGATGGCAATCGTGGCTGCCTCGTTGCGCGCCGGAACAATGACCGACACGAGCCGTCCGGATCCTGCCGGTGCATCGGAGAGACTGGGAGTACGCCGGGCGAGCCGCGGGAGTGTGAGAAAGGGAAGAAGCCAGGGAACTGCCGGAAGCAATTCGACTACATGGTGGAGGCGCACCGACGTGCGCCCCTGCTACTCTACTTGCTTGGAGACGGACTGAAGCTCTTGTTCCAGCGCATCGAGCTGGCGCTCGACTTCGGCAAAGTCCTGCTCTGCGCCGATCGAGGTAACCCCGTTCTGGGAGAAGAGTGTCGCGACGAGCGTGTCGGTGTAGCCCACGACCGCAATCGCGATCCCCTTGTCGATCACCCGGTTCAGCCGCAGCATAATGGCCATGCCCTGCCGCGCGCGCATGGTGACGAGCACCGGGGCGAGATTGCGGATGAGCATCTCGCGGAAAAAAGTGAGCTCCTCGACGACTTCACCGGCGGCGAGGCCGCGGGCCGATGCAATGCGTCCGTAATGCTCGCAGGCGTGGAACCAGACGGCATTGACTTCGCGCCGAAGCGGGCCGACCATCTCGGTCATCACGTCGAACAGAAGGCGGAACTCCCGTTCGACGGTCGCGCGCGGTATCGTGTGGGCGCCGGTGGCCCGGTCTCCCAGCCAGACAACCCACTGGGACACCACCGAGTCGCGCATCTCGCCGATGACGCGGCCGGCGGCGAGCAAATCGGGCTGCGAAGCACGCACGTACCGATTCTCCCTGAAAAAAGGTTCGTGAATCTACAGCGGGGACACTATGGGGTCAAAACCGCTCATTCGAGCTCCCAAGCTGGTGCCGGGTTGCCGTATTGCACTGATCGCACCGGCCGGTCCGCTCCTCGAAAGAGATGATTTAACCAGAGCCGAAGCTCTTTGCCGTGCGCTAGGTTACGAACCCGTGCTAGGCAAGAACGCCTCCAACCGCTACGGCTACCTGGCAGGTACCGATGACGAGCGATTGTTCGACCTCAACCAGTCCCTGCAAGACCCCAGCGTGGCCGCGCTCTGGTGCATCCGTGGCGGATACGGAGTCACTCGCCTGCTCGAGCGAGTGGACTTTGGTGCCATGGCCCGCCGGCCCAAGCCGCTCATCGGGTTCTCCGACATCACCGCGCTTCTCAATGCGGTAAGCCGCGCCGCCGGCGTGGTCACCTTTCACGGGCCGGTAGCTCGGGCCAGCATGCCGGCATTCAGCCGCGAGCACTTCGAGCGGGTCCTCACGCGGGCCGAGCCAGCTGGACGCCTGGGCCGACTTCCGGGACCGGCCGGCGTCCTGGTTCCGCAGGAGCACCGTATTGTCACGCTGCGCGGTGGAACCGCCGAGGGTCCACTGGCAGGGGGCAATCTCACTCTGCTTCAATGCCTGATCGGCACGCCGTGGTTCCCCGATCTCACCGGCGCCATCCTCTTCATCGAGGACGTCGGTGAGCACCTCTACCGGGTGGACCGGGCCCTCGCCCATCTACGGACAATCGGTGCACTCCAAAGCCTGGCCGGAATCATTGTCGGCCGATTCACCGATCTCGTTCGCGCAGGGCGAGACGGTGCGCTCGGCTTCGACCAGGTGCTCGCCACCTATTTTGCGCCCCTGGACATCCCAGTCGCCTACGGGTTCCCAATCGGGCATATCGATGCGCAGTGGACCATGCCCCTCGGTGTTCGGGCTCGGCTCGACGCCGATGCCGGCGAGGTCGAGCTGCTCGAACCCGCAGTAGCCTGACTGCCGCGGTTACCATTCAACATGGCCACACCCACTCTCACGAAACATTCTCTGCCCGGCTCGCTCGGCGAGATCCTGATCGATGTGCGTGCCGGCGGAAGAGCGTCTACCCGGCCAGCCGTTCTGGTGCTGCACGGCTTCAAGGGATTCAAGGACTGGGGGATGTTTCCCCCTCTGTCCCAGCGGCTGGCGCAGGCCGGGTTCAGCGTCGTCAGTCCCAACCTGAGCGGCAGCGGCGTAGACGATGAGGGAGACTTCTCCCTGTCCGAGCGGTTCGGCCACAATACCTTCAGCGCGGAGCTCGAGGACGTACGCCGCGTCATCGATGCCCTTTTGGCCGGTCAGCTCGGCGTCCCGACACCGTCCACTCTGGGGCTCATCGGCCATTCCCGCGGCGGTGGGATCGCAATCCTTCAAGCTGCGCGGGACCCACGAGTTCAGGTTCTGGTCACCTGGGCCGCCATATCCAGCGTCGAACGCTGGCCGGCCCCCGAGCGTGACTCCTGGCGCGCGGCAGGGCAAATCCCCATCCGGAATGCCAGAACCGGACAGGTGCTCCCCCTATATACCGACGTGCTCGACGACATCGAGCAGAATGCATCGGCTCTCGATATCGAGGCCGCAGGCCGGCGAATCCGGGTACCCTGGCTGCTGATCCACGGAACCGAGGACGAGTCGGTTCGTTTTGCCGAGGCCGAACGGCTGAAGGCGGCCAGCGCCCGGCCTGATACCCGTCTCCTGCCGATCGAGGGCGGAGGCCATACCTTCGGCGCGGTGCATCCGTGGCGCGCCACAACGCCTGAGCTCGCTACCGTGTTCGACGCCACGCTCGCCTGGCTCACTACCCGCCTGAAGTAACGGCTCGCCCATGCCCGCCGAGTTGACCGGCCGGATATGTGTGGTCACCGGGGCGAACCGGGGAATCGGCCGCGCCACGGCAGAGGGTCTCGCCGAGCTCGGCGCCAGCCTGGTCCTGGTCTGCCGCCGCCGCGAGGATGGCGAAGCCGTATCCCGGGAGATCGCGGCCAAGGGACGGCCCGTGCCGGACGTCGTTGGGGCGGACCTTTCGTCGCAGGCGTCCATCAGGCAGGCTGCGGCCGAGATCCAGGGGCGATACCCCAGGCTGCACGTGCTGATCAACAACGCCGGAATCATATCGCGGCGGCGCGAGGTCACCGTCGATGGCCTGGAAATGCAGTTCGCCGTCAACCACCTGGGCTACTTTCTCCTCACCAACCTGCTGCTTCCCCAGCTCCGGGCGGGAGCTCCGTCGCGGATCGTCAACGTCTCCTCCGGCGCTCACTCGCACGCCAGTCTCGATTTTGCCGACCTTCAATCCGAGCGTGGTTACGACCCCAAGGAGGTCTATAGCCGGACCAAGCTGGCGAATATCCTGTTCACCTACGAGCTCGCCCGGCGGGTCGGCGTGACTGGCGTCACCGTCAACTGCCTGGCCCCAGGGGTGGTCGCGACCCGAATGCTGGGCGACTACATGGGAGCTCCCCGAGGATCAGGAGTGGACAGCACCTTCGGTGCCAGTCCGGAAAAAGGCGCGGAGACGAGCATCTACCTCGCCGCAGCCCCCGATGTAGAGAGGGTGACGGGGAAATACTTCGTGGGAAGGAAGCCGGCCGCTTCGTCGCGCGAGTCCCACGATGAGGCGGCGGCGCGACGGTTATGGGAGATCAGCGAGCGGCTGACCGGCCTCTCCACTTGACCACGAGCGAGGCATCGGCGAAGCTCTTTCATGCCCATTTACGATTACCGCTGCACCGGGTGCGGCGCCGAATTCGAGCAGCTGGTCCGGGGTGACCAGGAGGTGACCTGTCCTCGGTGCTCCAACACCAGTCTGGAGCGGCTGGTGTCTCTGCCGGCGCGACCGGTCTCTGGCGGCAAGCAGCCCGACTATAGCCGCCTCGGTCCGCCCCCGGGCGGCGGCTGCTGTGGAGGTGGTTGCCAATCGCACTCGCACTGACCACCCGGCTGATTCGCCTCCGCGAGCGTTTGGCCGGTTACCAACCCAGCACCGACGACGACGCATCGCTTCTGTGGGCCGCGGTCGCCGTCATCCTCACTCCCGAACCCGATGGCATCCTTCTGATCCGGCGCGCCGAGCGCACCGGTGATCCCTGGGGCGGCCACATGGCGCTGCCGGGCGGCCGCCGCGAGCCGACCGACCAGGATCTCCTCACAACCGCGATCCGCGAGACCGAGGAAGAAGTCGGAATCCAGCTGGACCGCGAGCATCTGGCTGGAACTCTCGATGACGTGGTTCCGCGAACCCCGGTCCTCCCACCCGTAGCGGTTAGGCCCTTCGTGTTCCTGGCCCCGGTCCGGCCGGCGTTGACGCTCAACGCCGAGGTGGCCGCCGCCAACTGGGTCACGATCGACCATCTCGTCCACCCTGGCACCCACCATTCAGTCCGGCTGGATGTCGCCGGCAATCCCCGTCTGGTCCTAGCCTACGAGCTCGAGAATGCGATCGTCTGGGGCATGACCGAGCGGATCATCACGAGCCTCCTCCAACAACTCGGCTAGGAACGTTCGTCCTAGGACCGCTGGCTGGGGCGGGGGCGGCCAAGCTAGTGATCAGATGCACCTTTTGGCATCCCACCAGCTTGACATTAGGAGGTTCTTACAACAGTCTTAGGCCAACCTAAAACTGCGGATCAACATGAGCCCAGTCCTTCAGTCCGAGACCTTAACCCGTTCGGTCGAAGACTACCTCAAAGCCATCTACCAACTCTCGCCCGAGGGCCGCCCCGCATCGACCAGCGAGATCGCTCACTTGCTTGCGCTCTCTGCCCCGTCGGTCACCGGCATGGTCAAGCGGCTGTCGGAGCATGGGTTGCTGGAGCACATCCCCTATCGCGGGGTGCAGCTCACCGAAGAGGGACGGCGTGCGGCCTTGAGAATGGTCCGCCGCCACCGACTGATCGAGGCCTACCTCGTCGAGTTCTTGGGCTACTCCTGGGATACGGTGCATGCCGAAGCGGAACGCCTGGAGCACGCCGTGTCCGATACGATGATCGAGCGGATGGCAGCGGCTCTCGGCAACCCCGCAGTCGATCCTCACGGCGATCCGATTCCCGAGGCTGACGGCTCCATTCACGAGTTGGTCGGCAGGGCGCTGACTGAGATCCCCATCGGGGAGACCGTGGAAATCCACAGAGTTCACGAGAGCCAGCCGGAACGGCTCCGCTACATCGCTTCGCTCGGCCTGAGACCCGGAGTTCGAGTCACGGTGGTCGATCGGCAGCCGTTCGATGATCTGGTGACCATCGATGTGGGGGGGATGCGGCATGTCATTGGCCGGGAGCTCGGCCACGTACTGCAGTGCGTACAGGCGGAGGACGCGTGAGCGCTGCCCCGGCTCGTCCGGTCAGCGATCTCGCCGCCTGGCGGTACCCTCGTACCATTCCGAGTCTGCCGGAGTCGTATCAGACGATCCACGTGCCCGTCGGGGTGTCGTTCTGGCGCAAGGCCCTCGCGTTCGCCGGCCCCGGATACATGGTGGCTGTTGGGTATATGGACCCCGGCAACTGGGCCACCGACCTCGCCGGTGGCGCCCGTTTCGGCTACACCCTGCTCAGCGTCGTCCTGCTCTCGAATCTGATGGCGATTCTGCTCCAGGCGCTTTCGCTCAAGCTGGGCATTGCCACCGGAAGAGATCTCGCCCAGGCGTGCCGCGACCACTATACCCGTCCCGTCAGCTTCGTGCTTTGGGTGATGTGCGAGATCGCCATCGCGGCCTGCGACCTGGCCGAGGTAATCGGCTCGGCTATCGCCTTGAATCTGCTTTTCGGAATTCCGCTGATCTGGGGCGTCTGTCTCACCGCGCTCGACGTGCTGCTGATTCTCCTGCTGCAGAACAAAGGCTTCCGCTATCTCGAGGCCTTGGTGATCGCCCTGGTTGCGACCATCGGCCTATGCTTCGCGGCGGAACTGCTCATGGCCCACCCGGAGGTGGCCCAGATCGTGGGCGGCCTGGTGCCGACCACTCAGGTCGTGACCAATCCGGTAATGCTCTACATCGCCATTGGCATCCTCGGTGCCACGGTGATGCCTCACAACCTCTATCTGCACTCCTCCATCGTGCAGACCCGGAAGGTGCTGCCCGATTCCAAGTCGAAACGCGAGGCCATCCGCTTTGCGACGCTCGACTCGACGGTCGCGCTGCTCTTTGCCTTCTTCATCAACGCGTCGATCCTGATTCTCGCCGCGGCGGCGTTCCACAACAGTGGGAACCAGGAGGTGGCCGACATCGGAGATGCCTACCGGCTTCTGACCCCGCTGCTCGGCACCACGCTGGCGAGTACCCTGTTCGCCGTGGCGCTGCTCGCCTCCGGTCAGAATTCGACGATCACCGGGACCCTGGCGGGTCAGATCGTGATGGAGGGCTTCCTCAACATTCGGCTGCCGGCCTGGCTCAGGCGGCTGATCACCCGGCTCATCGCGATCATACCGGCGGTGATTGTGACGGCGATGTACGGGGAACGTGGGGCCGGCTCACTTCTCATTCTGAGCCAGGTCATCCTCAGCCTGCAGCTCTCCTTTGCCGTGGTGCCGCTGGTCTACTTCACCGGCCAGCGGCGGAAGATGGGCGAGTTCGTGAACAGCCGTCCCCTCGCAACGGTGGCCTGGACCGTAGCGGTCATGATCATCGGGTTGAATGTCTGGCTGCTGGTCGGGACGTTTAGAGAGTGGCTCTCGTAACAAGAGAGAGGTGACAGGTGAGAGGTGAGAGGGCGCGGTGGCTGAGCAGGTCGGTCCTAGATA
>JAXDMF010000354.1:0-3072 GCA_034666205.1 Gemmatimonadales bacterium | reverse complement strand
GGGGGGGTGGGGGTATGGGGGGTATGGGCGGGAAAGACGGGAAGGAGCCAGCTAGCGAGGCGGCGGGAAGGACGGGAAGGGCGGGAGAAGCCCGCCCTGAACCGGTAGCAAAGGAGAGTTAAGGCCGTACGGGGACATGAAGAAGGGCGGGCAGAGAGACCACCTCTTTCCCGCCCTTCCCGTCCTTCCCGTCCTACCTACGGAACCGTGGTACCCCGCCGCCGAGCAAAGACGCGGTAGAGGAAGAGCAAGAGCATAGCGCCGATGATGGAAGCGATGATCCCCGGGCCCTCACCCGGACTGGCATACCACCCCAGCGCCCGTCCCAGAACCCCGGCCAGCAAGGCACCGACCACACCGATCAACATGGTGACGATGATCCCGCCCGGATCCCGTCCTGGCATCAACAACTTAGCAATTGCGCCCACAACGAGCCCGATGATCAAGGTCCACAGGAATCCCATAGTTTCCTCCAAGGTGGACCGAAGATATACCTAGGCGGCGTTGCGGCATCTGTGAGCGGGAGCACACAGGAGGCGGGGAAGCGGGGAGGCGGGGAGGCAGGGAGGCGGTCAGTCGGTCAGTCGGTCAGTCGGTCGGTCGGTCGGTCGGTCGGTCGGCAGGACGCTTGCCTACCCTTCCGGTGACTGTTCGGGACGGAGCGCTCGCGAGCATATGATGCGGGACCTGGCATCCGGAGCGCGCGTTAGCACCTGCCTCAGCGGGTGGAAGCGAGACTGACAAGAGTAGCAGGTGCGGAGGCGCGCGGAGGATGCCCGGTCCCGCAGCCACCATCAAGCCGAGAGCGCTTTCGCCGGGCTCAGGGGGCGGGGCGGTTCCCCACCCTGCCGGTGACGGCTTCCCGCTTCTGCTTCCGCAGGATCTCGATCTTGAACTTTTCGCCCCGCTCATAACTGCGGAGGATCCGGAGCAGCTGAGACGGGCTGGCCGGCTTGCGACCATCCACTGCCAGAACCACATCCCCGCCTTTGAGGCTAAGCTCAGAGTCCTTGGGCGCGCTCACCACCAGGACCCCGCTGTTGGCACCGAAGTACTGGCCGAGATCGGGATTGAGCGGTGCGAGCTCGAGGTCGGCCAGGGGAGAGCCGTAAATGAAGGGGCCCATGCCCAACTGCTCGTCGAAATCGCTGTCCTCCGGCATGGGAGGCCGGCCCGACTCGTCCGGCCGGAAGTACCGGAATGACATCGCGCGGCCGCCCGGCCGGCCCTCGAAGAGGATATCGGGCTCATCGGCGGTTACCACCGATACCGTCTTCTTGTCCTTACCCCGGCGAAACTCCACCGCGACGGTGTCGTTGGGCGCGAGCCCGGCGGCCAGCTCGACCAGGTGAAGCCCGGGCAGAGACTCCCGATCGCCGTCGGCCTCAGCGTGGTGGCCGGCCAGAACCGATTTGCCGTCCAACTTGGTGATGATGTCGCCCGACTGAACGCCGGCCTTTGCCGCAGGTCCATTCGGGGTCACCGCGTCAACGTAAGCGCCCACCGAGTCGGTGGACCGTGCCCGGAGGTTGACCTTGAGTCCGAGCCGAGCCCGCCGATTCATCACAAACTGCATTACCCGCTGGGGTCCCCCCATCTCGTCCGGGCGGACACCGGGCTCCTGGGCAAGGGCTCTCCCCGGCAATGGACCGGCGCCGACGAGTGCGAGAGCTACCGCGACTAACGAGTTGTGGTACATAGGTGACTCCTGGGCTCAGAGCCCCGCGTTGCTGGCGCGGGTGGCGTGTACGTCCACCAGCGCATCGAGCAGGCCCACGCGCTCGCGCCAGAGCCGGAGCAGCTCCTGATCGCGGGCCTGCTTCTGGGATAGCTCAGTCATCTCGAGTTGGCGGTCGAGCAGGGCGATTCGGTCCTCCAGCTCCTGGGCGATCCGGGCGGTCCGTCCGTCGAGCACACGCGCCTCAGGGTTGTACTCGCTCAGCGCGCTCTCCAGCGCCTGGGACCGTTCCATGGCCTGATTGATCTGATTGGGATTGGTTTCCACCGGCTGGGGACGATTGACTACCGTCACCGCCAGCGCCACCGAGGCGGCCACCGCCAGACCGGCAAACCCGACCTGCCGGGTGCGGCGTCGAAGTCGTTCGGCCCGGAATCGGGCCGCCGTTTCGGGCCAACGGTCCCGGCTGGGCCGCAAGGTCGGCAGCGCCTTCAGCCGGGCGACTCGCTGATGCAGCCGGTGCAGCTCGGCCTGGCATGCGGAGCACTCATCCAGGTGCTCGCGGGCAGCGCCCACACCGGGCTCGGTCCCCGGCTCCCGCAGGCTGAGCAGCGCTTCCATTGAGAGATGAGTCATGCGGCGACCTCCTCCCCCAGCCACTGGCGCAGCCGCGCGTGAGCCCGCGCCAGCTGCGACTTTGAAAAGCTGGGGGTCTTTCCCATCATCGTGGCAATCTCTTCGTGAGTATACCCCTCCACGTCGTGCAGCCAGACTACGGCGCGGGACGTTTCGGACAGGCGCTCGAGCGCGGCCTCCAGGTCCATCCGCAGGTGGCTATCCTCCTGCCGGCGCCCGACGACCTCGTCGTGCAGCTCATCCGTGTCCCGGTACTTGTTGCGCCGGATCCGCATGAGCGCCTTACTCGCGGCGATGGTGCGGATCCAGCCCCAGAGGCTTCCCTCCTCGCGATATCTCCCGATGCTCCGGCATACCTCGAAGAAGGTCTCCTGCAACACGTCTTCGGCATCCTCCGTCGTCCGGCAGATGCGGCGGGCGATGTTGTAGACCGGCACCTGGAATGCGCGATACAGCTCGCCCAACGCCTCCGGATCCCCGGTTCTGGCGCGGGCAACGACCGTTTCGGCATTCGCGAGGAGGGAAGAATCCATCAAAAGCGTTCCAGTCATAGCGTATCTAGGGATGCCAGGGCCGCCTAAAACGTTGCAGCGCCCGGCTTAGTCCACAGTGAACAGTAAACGGTAAACAGGGTAAGCAGTGAGCGGTTAGCGGTTAGCAGGCCTGATTGTCATCCCGAGCGGATGCTAGGGATCGGCCGGGTTTACGTCGGCATAAGGATCTCGAATGGACGTCTCATTAAGCGATCCCTCGCTACG
>JAXDMF010000353.1:0-8434 GCA_034666205.1 Gemmatimonadales bacterium | reverse complement strand
CGCCGTCACCGGATGGGGAGGCTCGATCCCCAACAGCGGCGCGCCGCGCGGAGCCGGGCCGGCGGCCGCGAGAGACGACACCAACACGAAGCGGGGTCTGCCCTGGCGCTCCGCGGCAGTCAGCACGGTGCGTGTCCCGTCCCGATTGGAGCGAAGAAACCCGGCCTCGTCGCGCGCGGCTACCACCCCCGCCACGTGGTACACGACATCCTGGTCCCCAACGGCGCGCTCGAGTGCGGCAATGTCGTGCAAGTCTCCGCGAACCACATGTATCCCACGTTGGGCAAGGTCCGCCGCCTTTGCGGCGGATCGGGCGAGCGCCGTGACCTCGATGGAGCTGCTCTGGAGCGCTTCGACCAGGTGACTGCCGACGAAGCCGGTGGCGCCGGTCACCAGGGCCCTCATATTCTGCGGTCGTAAAGCCGGTAGGTCTTGTAGACTCGGAAGGTCATCTTTTCGAGGCCGGCATTCATCGCCGGGTTGTCCTCCAGGATCCATCCCGCTTCGCCCCAGTAGATGCCGCGCTCCCCGGATTTGGTCCAGATCCAATGGTAGAGCATGGCGTCGATCCCCTTGCCCTGATGTTCCGGCAATACCCCGAGCAAGAGGATTCGTGCCCGCCGGATCCGCTTGGCCTTGAGGGCCCAGAGCAGCTTGAGGATCATGGGGAAGAGGCGGCCCGATCGATTCTTTCGAAACACCACGTTCAGGTCGGGAAGCGCGATGCCGAACCCGATGAGCTTGCCGTCCTTCTCGGCCATGGGCACCAGCTCCGGGATAACCACCGGCTTGAATTGCTCGGCCAGGTGATCGATCTCGTGCCCGGTCATCGGGACGAACCCCCAATTCTTCTCCCACGCCGAGTTGTAAAGCTCTTTGATCCGCTCGACCTCGCCCTCGAAGTTCTTCATGTCGAGCGCCCTGATCGTGATACCTTGGCGCTGCCGGATGAGCTCGGTTGCCCTCGCCAGCCGCTCCGGCACCGGGACGTACCGCTCCTCGCTTCCGCCTTGATACACCCACAGGTCCTTGGCTTTGGTAAACCCGGCCCGCTCGAGCAAGGCGATGTAATAGCGGGGGTTGTGCGGCATCATCAAGGTCGGTGGGCTGTCGAAGCCATCGACCAGCAGCCCGCACTCATCGTTCACCGAGAACGAGGCCGGCCCTCGCAGCACATCGTGTCCCAGGGCCCGGCACCAGTCCGCTGCCGCGGTCAGGAGCGCGTCGGCCACCGCCTGGTCATCGATAGACTCGAAGAAGCCGAAAAAACCAACCCGGTCACCATGGGTCTCGTTATGGAGCCGGTTGCTGATGGCTGCGATCCGGCCGACCACAACCCCATCGCGCTCGGCGATGAGGTATTCGGCCTGGGCGTGCTCGAAGAAGGGGTTCTTCGTCCGGGAGAGGAGCGTCTCCATGTCCCGACGCAACGGCGGGACCCAGAGAGGGTCCCGCGCATGGAGTCGGTAGGGCAGGTCGATGAATCGCTTCAGGTCCCGCCGGTCGCGCGCCGCTCGGACGCGCAGGCGTTCGATCAGATGACCCCCAGGTCCCTGCCGATCGTGGCGAACTGCTCGAGCGCGAAGTCGATCTGCTCGAAGGTGTGGGTCGCCATTACGCTGGTGCGAAGGCGGCACTGTGAGGGCGGCACCGCCGGCGGGGCCACCGGATTAGTGAACACCCCTGCGTCAAACAGGCGGCGCCACATCAGGAAGGTCTTCTCCATGGGGCCGATCAGGACTGGCACGATCGGGGTCTCAGTCGGACCGATCTCGAAGCCAAGACTGCGGAAGCCCTCGTGCAGCCGGCGGGTGTTGGCCCACAGATGGTCCCGGCGATCCGGCTCGCGCTGGAGCACCTGGAGCGCGGCGAGCACGCCGGCCGTGTTGGCCGGGGGCAGCGAGGCTGTGAAGATGAGGGGCCGGCTGTGGTGCTTCAGATAGTGAATGACGCTCTCGGAGGCAGCCACGAATCCGCCGATGGACGCCAGCGACTTGGAGAACGTGCCCGCGATGATGTCGACTTCCTCGGTCATGCCGAAGTGCGCAGCGGTTCCATCGCCATTCGGCCCCAGCACGCCCAGGGCATGGGCATCGTCGAGTGCCAAGGCGGCCCCATACTTCCGGGCTATGCGGGAGAGGCCCGGAACGTCGGCGATGTTGCCCTCCATCGAGTACACCCCGTCCACGATGATCATCGCCCCGCGGGTGGAACCGTTGCGCTCCAGCCTGCGCTCGAGATTAGCCAGATCGCCATGGTTGAACCGCTCGGTCTCGCCGTAGGACATTTTGGCGCCGTCGACGATCGAGGCGTGGTCGAGCTTGTCCAGGTAGACGACATCCCCGCGCCCGACCAGGCCGGAGATCAGGCCCAGGTTGGCCGAGTAGCCGGTGGAAAAGACGAGGCAGGCTTCCTTCCCCAGAAATTCGGCCAGGGAGCTTTCCAACTGCTCGTGCAGGTCCAGGGTACCGTTCAGGAACCGGCTGCCGGTGCACCCCGATCCGTAGCGGCTGAGGGCCCGTGAAGCCGCCTCGAGAACCTTGGGGTGATGGGTCAAGCCGAGGTAGTTATTCGACCCGAGCATGATCCGCTTCTGACCGTCAATGACGACGACGGTGTCCTCCGATTCGGAAATCGGATTGAAGTAGGGATAGAGGCCGATGGCCTGCAACTCGCGCGCTTTGGTGAATTGCCGGCACTTCTCGAACAGCGCGACTTGCTGAAGCTCTTGGGTATCCACGGTCCCTCAGCACGGAGAAGTAGTCAAAAATCCCCACATCGCTATGTCACCGAATGGCGGAAACTAGTGATGCCAGGGGAGGGGCACAAGCCGGAAAGTCTGGCTGCTTCGGCACCCCGAAAGCTGGCCAAGGAGCAAGGGTTGCGCCGCTGGACCTAGGGGAACACCTGATTACCTTTGAGCGCCCCCCCATTCCAGGTGCAGAATCTTGCTCGGTCTGTTCAGCTGGGCGACGGTGGCGGTCCTTTACGGGCTGCTCGTTCCGTCCGCTCTCCAGGCTCAGTACCCGCGCGCACGCCGAGGCCAGTTCGAGGTTCAGGGCTTCGACTTTCGTCGCGACGGCGGCTGGCGCACGCGGGTAGCCGCCGTGCGCTTGGCCCGCCATCGCTGGCTCCGGGAGGGCGCCGTGGGGGCGCTCAATCTTGCCTCCCCGACCGCACCGGGCGGAGGCAAGGTCTCGGGCAGGGTGATCGTTCCTGTCCTACCCATTGCCTTCCGCAATGTGGCACCACCGTTCCCCGTATCCAGCTATCAGGAGCTCATCTTCACCCCCGCTCCCGTCGGGCGCGCCTACAGTCTCAAGACCTTTTACCAGCAGCTCTCCAACGGCAACCTCACGGTGGACGGGCGCGTGCTCGACTGGGTGACGGCCGACTCCAGCGACAAGTACTACGAGGACGGGTGTAATGGAATCGGGGTGCTCGCCCCCTGCCCCCTGCGGCCGGTAAGCCGTTTCGGAGAGCTACTCCTGCGAACCCTCGACGTCGTGTCGCAGGGTCCGGCGGGCAACACCATCTGGAGTGAGTTCGACAATGACGGTCTCGATGGGCGACCGAATTCCGGAGATGACGACGGCGTGGTGGACTTCGTCACCTTTCTCCAGGCCGAGCGAGATGGAGCCTGCCCCAATTCCACGAATATCTGGGCTCACCGCTTTGTCATGCGCGCATGGAACGGCGGCTCTCCTTATGTGACCCGTACGCCGTGGACCGGTCATCCGGGTCAGTTCCTTAAGGTGGACAGCTACACCATGCAAAGCGCCGTCGGCGGCGACACCGCGTGCGATCCTTCATCGATCATGCCGATCGGCACCCTCGCCCACGAGACCGGCCATGCCTTCGGTTTGCCGGACCTCTACGATACCGATCTGCACAACCCGGAAGTGACTCAAGGGATCGGCGAATGGGGCCTGATGGGCAGTGGCAACTATGCCCGTCCCTACAGCCCGGCCCGCTTCGAGGCGTGGTCGCTTCTGGAGATGGGCTGGGTGACGGTGGACACCCTCTCCTCCGGCCGTCAGGTGCGGCTCGGCCCGGTGTCCAGCTCGGATACCGTTCTGTACCTGCCCGTCCCTGGCACCGACGAGTACTATATCCTGGAGAACCGGCAGGCTCTCGAGAGCGACTCGGCCCAGATGAATCCCGCCTTCGGGGTCAGACAAAAGTTGCCCGGGCTCCTGGTCTGGCATATCGATCAGGGCCAGGTGGACCAACATGCCTTCGGCATTGACAATCGGGTGAACTCGGGCCCGGTCCACGGGGTGGCCCTGATCCAGGCCGACGGCCGTAATGACCTCCGCCGGCCGGGCGGCAGCAATCGTGGGGACACTGGGGACTCCTATCCCGGATCCAGTGGGAACACGACGCTGTGCCGCACCACCTCACCTGCGGCTACCGACAATCAAGGTGGATTCGCCTGGTTCTGCCTGAACTCCATCACGCAGATGAGTCTCGGCGGCGGTATCTCCTTCAATTACTTGTCATTTCGCTCTGTGTTCGCCACCGACCATGCCGGCGCCCGGATCAGAGTAAACGGCAATAGCGTATCCCGACTCGAGCGGTTTTTCCCACCGGGAGCTTCCACCGACCTTTCGATCGACTCGCTTCAGGCCGATGCGACCGGTCGCACAAGGTTCGGTTTTCTGAACTGGAGTGATGGTGGAGACCGCACGCACATCGTGACTGCACGGGACACCCCGGACACCATCACCGCCAAGGTTGCGGTCGAGCATCGGCTGCGGATGGTGGTGCAGGGCGCGCCGGCAGCCGCGATCCTGTCTAACGTGACCGGGGATGTTGTGGGCGGTCTGTTCCTCGCCGAAGGGTCCTGGGTCTCACTCCGGGCCGATCCCCAGCCGAGCGCCGTCTTTGCCGGCTGGACCGGCGACACCACGTCAGCCCGCGATACGCTCACCTTTACACTGCGTCACCCGTTCGATCTGACGGCCAACTTCGTGGCGTTCCGGGAGATTGCCTTGAACAACGCGGCCGATGCCATCCTCGGTGCCGATGGCCTGCCGGGCGAGGACGCGCTCTATCTCGACGCGGCCGGAAACCGGAACGGCAGCTACGATCTCGGCGATTTCCTGGCCGCAGTCGATCGTGGGCCCACCAGTCTCTCCGTCGAATCCCTAGCCCCGAGCTGGAAATGACCATCCGGGCTCGCCATGCGCTGATGTTGTCCGTCTTGCTCTTCTCCTGCTCGAGCGGAGCCGGCCCCACGGCGGGCGTCTTGAATGTCAAGCTCAGCTCGCTGCGCGGTGATGACGGTGCGGTGCTCTTTACCATATCGGGCGGACCGGTAGAGTCGGTTGAAGCGGTGAGCGGCACTGTCCGCAGCGCGCAGATCGACGCAAACACACTGCGGGTGGTCATCACCGGCAACCTGAGCGTCGGAGCGATCGCGCGCGTTCGCATTGCGGACGTGACCCAGGCCTCGCGGTACTCCGCTGCCGTAAACCTGGTGGCTGCGCGATTGTCCTATGTGCCGCGAGATCCTGGTCAGTACTCGATCACCCTCGCGCCGTGAACCCGAAAAGCGGAACCATAAGTCGTTACATAACGGGCGGTTCGGATGTGTTCGGCTTGACTTGGGCAAGCCAACCGCCGAGCTTGAACTCGATGTCGGACTTTATCGATTCCCGCCGGTCGTTCCTGCGTTCATGCGCCATGGGTGTCGCCGGCCTCGTCGTCTCCGGCGCAGTCTCTCGTTCCGCGGGACTGCTGGCGGCCACCCGGCTTCGAGGTCCCGAAGACCCGGAGGTGCCCAACGAGGAGGTCGCCCGCATTCTGAAAGGCCTGTTCGGCGACCGGCCCATCAGGCGGGGCCATGTCTCTCTCGACATGCCCGCGGTGGCCGAGGATGGCCGGGTCGTGCCGGTTATTATCGAGAGCGATCTGCCGATGTCGAAGGAGCAGTACGTCAAGGGCGTGCATCTCATTGTCGACCATAACCCCGACGCTCATCTCGCAGCGTTTCACCTCACGCCGGCGCTGGGCCAGGTATCGATCTCAACGCGCATCAAGATGAAGCGCACCACCTGGGTGCGGGCCATTCTGGAGACCAACACCGGTGAAGTGTGGGCCGGCTACACGCGGGTGCTCGTCACGCTCAACGGGTGCGGATGATGACCAACCATATCGGTGAAGCCCGGATCAAGGTTCCCGACCGGATAGCTCGCGGAGAGGTGATCGTAGTCAACTCGATCATCTCCCATCCGATGGACACCGGATTCTTCCGGAACGCCGACGGCGATCCCATCCCGGCGTATTTCATCAAGGACGTTGTTGTCACCTATGGCGAGCAGGAGGTAGCCCGGTTCGAGTGGACGTCAGGCATCAGCCGGGACCCGGTCGTGAGCTTCACCGTCAAGGCCGATAAGGAGGCTCCGCTGACCATGGTCTGGACCGACAACCAGGGGGCTGCGTTCAAGCAGTCGGTCGGCATCAGCTTCGCATCAGCCTGATCCGGACCCGCGACTCCATCGCATGCGGCGGCCCGTCCGCGCCAGTTTCGTGTTTCTCCCCAACACCATTGTCTTTGCCCTGACCCTCCTCGGCGTACCGGTGGCGACTCCCGACGTCTCGGAGAAGCCCCGGGAGTCGAGCCCGCTTCCGCTGCGCCGCCTGGCCAAGGGAGTGTACGCCGTGCTCGGCGACATCGGCCGCGGGTCGGAGGGACGGCCCAATGCCGGCTTCATCGTGACCGACGATGGGGTGATCGTGGTCGATGCTCTGGCCAGCCCACGCGATGGCGAAGCGTTGGTCGCCACGATCCACACTGTTACCAATCAGCCCATCAAGTGGCTCATCCTGACCCACCACCATCCCGACCACCATTTCGGCGCGATCGTCTTTCGCCGGCTCGGAGCGAAAGTCATTGCCCACCCCGATCGAAGGAGCTTGGCGTCTGATGGCGGGCAGGATGCCCTGCTGGCGGATTGGGTCAGAGTCGTCGGGCTGGATGCGATGCGTGGATTCGAGTTCGCCGATACGCCGGACCGCCCGGTGACCGGGACGGATACGCTCCGGCTCGGCGGACGTACTGTCGTCATCACTCATCCGGGCGCCGCGCACTCCGCCGGAGACCTCACGATCTGGCTCCCTCGGGAGCGGATTTTGTTCGCCGGCGATCTGCTCATCGAGGACGGAGTCACCATGGTCGTGGACGGCAGTTCGGGCGAGCTTCTCCGATGCCTTAGGGGAATCGACGCTCTGCACGCCCGGACTGTCGTGCCGGGTCACGGAGCGATCCCCGCACGGCCGGCAGCGCTGGTGGCGCGCACCCGCGGCTACATCATCGGGCTCCGCCGAGACATGAAGTCTGCCATCGAGCTGGGGCGCCCGATGGGGCGCGCGCTCGCGTCGCTGCCTCCGGCCGATTCGACCCGGCCGGTCTCACTCAATTCGCGGCGGCGGCGGAACGCAGTGAGGGTGTACCTGGAAGAGGAGAGGGTTTATATGGGACTGGATTCTGCGAGATGAAGCCGTTGCGCTTCGTTACGGGGCTCATGCTGGTGTACGTCGGGGCCGGCTGCGCAGGCCGCCCCACGTCGGGGGGGGAGCCCGGACCCACAGTGAAAGCGGCGCTGCCCCGGCTGGTATCTACAGAGGAGCTTGCCCGATGGCAGCGACAGGGTACGGTGAGCGTCGTGGATGTGAGAGCAGACCTGTTTACCTACCTGAAGGATCACCTGCCCGGCGCGGTGTACCTGAGCACTGAAACCCTTCGGGCAAGCGCTGGTGGCATACCCGCGCAGCTCCTCTCGCCCCGGGCCTACGCCGAGCTCTTTGGCCGGCTCGGGCTGCGCATCGATCAGCCGGTCGTCATTTATAGCGCAGGGGAAACCCGTAACATTGATGCGACGTTTCTGGCCTGGCTGCTGGCCGGATTTGGCCATCCCAAGGTGTACGTGCTGAACGGCGGCTACTTCAAATGGCAGCTGGAACAGCGGGCAGTGGTTCCCCAATACCCTCGACTCGCCACGACCCGGTTTCCCGCCGGCCCTTTTCACCCCGAGCAGGCGTCGCTCGAGGACGTGCGGCGCGCCATCGCCACCGGCGATGCGATCCTGGTGGATGCCAGGCCTGCGGATCAGTACGCCGGCCAAGCGGGGGCTCAGATGCGGAAAGGACACATTCCTGGTGCCATCAGCCACTACTGGCAGAACGATCTTACCCAGGAAGGCTTCGGTCACGTCTGGAAGAGCCCGTCAGAGCTGGCTGACGGGTATACCGCGCAGGGGATCACGCCGGACAAGAACATCATCGTCTATTGCAACAGCACGACTGAAGCGAGCCACGTCCATTTCACGTTGCGCTACTTGCTGGGATATCCGCGAGTCCGGATCTATGTGGGATCGTGGACGGAGTGGGCGGAGCGGATCGATCTGCCGATCGAGGTGGGGAAGCGGGG
>JAXDMF010000352.1:0-8493 GCA_034666205.1 Gemmatimonadales bacterium | reverse complement strand
AGTGTAGACACATGATGGGGAACCGGACAAGCTCCGTCAATCAGGAGAAGTCTTAGTGCTCATTTCATGACTTCCCGGATCTCTCCGGCGGCTGCAATCACGTTGTCTACGTCCCGGGAGAGGGCCTTGGCTTTCTGGGTAGCCTGGGTAAGATCGCCCAGCACCGCCGCGACTCCCGCCGATCGAAGTCTCAGCAGGTCGAACCGGACGTTCTGCATGGCCAAGACACAGGACTCGAGGTGGCTCGCCACCTGGCTCCGGCGGCCGCGCAGATCGGCGATCGTCTGTCGTTGACGCTCCAACAGCCCCAGGCGGCGAGTCCGCTCGGGATCGTCCGGCTCCCGCCCCAGTCCCGCGATGCGCTCGTCGATCTGTGCCAGGCCCTCCGAGTCCAGATTGCTGTCCATGGCGTGCAGCGTGCGGGCAAGATCGGTGGCCCTGGCGTAGAGAGCGTCCGCCGTCTGCTGAATCTCGGGCAGCATCTTCCGCTCTGATGACGGCAGCTTGGCCAGGAGCTTGAGAATTGCAACCCTGTCCCCGTGCACCTGCATTACCGTCGGCAGCTGTGAGCCGTACTCTTCCGCGCTCGGCAGGGGGGCTGGACGACCTGCGCGCCCACCTTTGGTCAACGTTTCGAGTGCATCCGCAGCGGGTGGACGACTCAATACGTCTCGCCAGCTGTAGCCCGCCTGCCAGAGTGTGGCGTAGTTCCGGAGCAGTCCAATTCCCATACCGAACATCGGGAACAGAAACCAGGGATGGTCGAATCCCGTGGCCACGTTGATGCCCATACATCCGGCTGACACCGCCGCCCAGCTGGCAAACTGGCCGCGTACCTTCTGAATGATCCGGGGTTCACCGGTGTCGGGTACCGGCATCTCGTTGTGGCGGTCGCGTCGACGGGGCGGGGCAGCGGAGCGGCGGGGCAGCTGGGCAGGAAGGTGGGGGCCGTTCCTGGGTCCTCGCGCCCTGGCCTTATCGCCACGGAGTCCCTCCGGGTTTCTCTCACTTGTCCGCTGCCCCGCTGCCCCGCTGCCCCGCTGCGATAGCGCCCCGCTGCCTCTCTGTCCCGCTGGAGCGCCTCGCTGAACCCCTGTGGGCTCGTACCCAGCGCTCGTCCGGCTCTCCAACGCTCGACGGAGCGCATCTGCCGTGGGCCATCGGTTCTGGGGATCCTTCTCCAGGCATCGGGCCACAGCCAGGGCCAGGTCTTCCGGGATATCCGGCCGCGTGCGGCGCAGGTCGGGTGCGGCTTCGGTGATCTGCTTCATCAGGATGCCGGCGACCGAGGGAGCGTTGAAGGGGAGGTCTCCGGTGAGCATCTGGTAGGTGACAATGCCCAGACTGTACAGATCGGAGCGGCCATCGATGTCCCGCTCGCCCGCCGCCTGTTCCGGGCTCATGAATGCCGGTGTGCCTATCGCCACACCGATGCCGGTCAGCGTGGCCCCGGAGGTGGACGAAAGCGCCTTGGCGATGCCGAAGTCGGTGACCATGACTCGGCCGCGGGTGCCCTCGAGCAGGATGTTGTCGGGCTTGATGTCGCGGTGAATGACCGAGAGGGAATGGGCGGCGCTGAGGGCATCCGCCGTTTCCTTCATGATGCGCCGGGCTTCCTCCACCGGGAGCTGACCGCGCCGTCGGATCCGGGCGGCCAGCGACTCGCCGTCCACGTAGCCCATGACGAAGTAGACCAGCCCCCGGCCCTCGCCGACGCTATGGATGGGAACGATGTGCGGATGGGAGAGCCGGGCAGCGGTCTGCGCCTCACGGGTGAAGCGCTGGCGGATGTCCTGCTGGAAGGCGAGCTCGGGAGGCAGCACCTTGATGGCGACGCGGCGCTGAAGACGCTCGTCGCGCGCACGGTACACCACCCCCATTCCGCCCCGCCCGATCTCCCCTTCTATGGTATACGCGGCACCCAAGGCCTCGGCCAGACGGGCGGGGAGCGGTGTCTCGCTCGGTTCCGTCATGCGTCTCGCTGCCTCTGGTATATGATGACAAGCATGCCCAGCATGGCAGACAATCTGTACTCCTAGGGAGCGAGCGGCAACCGAGGCTCGCCGTAGCCGAGCGCAGGTCGGCGGGACGGGCCATATTGGCAGTCGCGGCTCCCCACTCCCGACAAAAAGAGGCTGCGTCGGCCGGCTTGCGGCGACAATGGGAACCGTGGAGCCGCTCCAGTGGTTCTTTTGGGGTCCCAAACCATTTTCGCCACGACCTTTGGGTGGCACGGACGGTGCAAATCATCCGCCGTTCGATCCAGTGGGACTGTCATTTCGCCCCGAGTGGGGCTCTTAAGGAGTAGTGGAATGTCCGAAAGATTGACGCTACCGGTCCTCCCGTTGCGGGAGGTCGTCCTTTTTCCGGGTGTCACCGCGCCGATCGGCGCTGGGAGGCCGGCAACGCTGCGCGCTATCGAGGCGGCGCTCGCCGGTCCAGAACGTCTGGTCTTCGCCGTGTCCCAGCGGCAGAACGTCGAGAGCGTGACCTCGGATGCACTCTATACCATCGGCACGATCGCCCGCATCGGCCAGCTTCAGCGTGGGCTGTCGGGCATGCAGCTCCTGCTCCATGGCGAGCGGCGCGGCATTGCCATCCACTATAGCGAACGGGATGGCTACCTCCAGACCATCGTCCGTGAGGCCGAAGAGATGCTTCCTATCGGCCCCGATGATCCGGCCTTTGTCGCCTTGCACAAGGAGGCGCGGGTCCGGGCCGCGGAGCTGGGTCAGAAGTCAGGCCTTCCCGATGAGGTCGTGCAGCAAGTCCTCGCGGGGGTCAACGAGCCAGGCAAGTTCGCCGATCTCGTGGCCGGGTACATAGACATCACCCCGGCCCAGCGCCAGATGTTGCTGGAAACCCTCGGCGTTGAGGAGCGGCTCCGGCGGGTGCTGGTTCACGTCCAGCGCCAGATCGGCGTGCTCGATGCGCAGGAGGACATCAAATCGCAGGTGCAGGAAGAGCTGGGCGAGCGACAGCGGGAGATGTTCCTCCGCGAGCAGCTCAAGACCATTCAGCGTGAGCTGGGTGAGGGCGACGAGCGGGACGATCTCCAGGAGTTGAAGGACAAGCTCGCCGGGCTCGACCTGACGCCTGATGCACGCAAGGAAGTCGACCGGGAGTTCGGCCGGCTGAGCCGGATCGGACGCGAGTCGATGGAGTCGCAGGTCATCCGGACGTTTCTCGAGAACGTCGCCGAGCTGCCCTGGAACGAGCGGAGCAGAGAGCACCTCGAGCTGCCGGAGGCACAGCGTATCCTCGACGAGGATCACTACGCACTCGGTGATGTGAAAGATCGGGTGCTGGAGTTCCTGGCGGTCCGGCAGCTCCGGCTCCAGCAGGAAGCGGCCGAGCACGCCAGCGAGCCCGGAGCAGACGGCGCGGGCCAGCTCGAGGAGACCAAGGCTGAGCAGAAAGCCGAGGAAGTCGCCGCCGGGGAGTCCACCGACGTGCCGCAGGCCACCGCGACGGTGCCGGCTCCCAATGCGCCGACCCGGGGCAACGAGGATGACCGGATCGCCAAGGGTCCCATCCTCCTCTTCGTGGGACCTCCCGGTGTAGGCAAGACCTCGGTGGCCAAGTCGATCGCCCGGGCGATGGGACGGAAGTACGTCCGCATCTCGCTCGGCGGCGCGCGCGACGAGGCCGACATCCGGGGCCACCGGCGCACCTACGTCGGTGCCATGCCGGGGCGGATCATTCACGGCATGAAGCAGGCCGGCACCAAGAATCCGGTCTTCTTGCTGGACGAGGTGGACAAGCTGGGTGTCTCGTTCCAGGGCGACCCGGCCAGCGCGTTGCTCGAGGTGCTCGACCCGGCCCAGAACGATACGTTCGTGGATCATTACCTCGGCGTGCCGTTCGATCTGAGTGAGGTGCTGTTCATCGCCACGGCAAACTTCATTCAGAACATCCCCGGTCCGCTGCTCGACCGGATGGAGATCGTCGAGTTTGCCGGGTACACCGCGCGCGAGAAGCAGGAGATCGCCCGGAAATACCTCATCCCTCGCCAGTTCAGCGAGAACGGAGTCAGTCCGGAACAGCTGACTATCACCGACGATGCGCTGTCGGAAGTCATCACCAGCTACACTCGCGAGTCGGGCGTTCGGCAGCTCGAGCGCGAGATCGGCCGGCTGGCCCGGAAGGTGGCCCGGAAGATCGCCGCTCAGGAGGTCGA
Source organism: Gemmatimonadales bacterium (assembly GCA_034666205.1). Lineage (GTDB taxonomy): Bacteria > Gemmatimonadota > Gemmatimonadetes > Gemmatimonadales > GWC2-71-9 > CAVVWJ01. The sequence continues at coordinate 4,313 of JAXDMF010000352.1, read as the reverse complement.
GCGGATCACGATCGAGCGTGAGATGGTGAACGACCTGCTCGGCCGGCCCAAGGTCCATCCGGAGAAGAAGGCCCGCGAAGACGAAATTGGCGTGGCCACCGGGATGTACTACACCCCAACCGGCGGCGACATCATGTTCGTCGAGGCTTCGACCATGCGGGGTAAAGGGGAGCTGGTCCTGACCGGTCAGCTCGGTGACGTTATGAAGGAGTCGGCCCGGGCTGCGTGGACCTACGCCCGCTCACATGCGGCGGCGTTGCAGATCTCGGACGAGATGTTCGACCGGGACATCCACATCCACGTCCCAGCAGGAGCAATTCCCAAGGACGGACCGTCGGCTGGAGTGACGATGGCATCGTCGGTGGTGTCTGCCTTGTCCGGGCGCCCTGTCCGGCACGACATCGCCATGACCGGCGAGATCACCCTCCTCGGGCGCGTTCTGCCGATTGGTGGGGTGAAGGAGAAGGTGCTTGGCGCCGTAAGGGCCGGAATCACCCGCATCATCCTGCCCAAGGCGAATGAGCCGGACCTCGAGGATCTGCCGAAGGAAGTGCGCGACAAGATCGAGGTCTTCCTGGTCCAGGAGCTGGGGGAGGTGCTTTCCTTCACGCTCCGGGGCGCCACGTTCCGCGAAGGACGGCTGCTCTTCGGGGACGAGAAGAATCCCCGAGACGTGCTGCCGCTGTCCACGGGGTTTAGGCATTAGAGGTGAGAAGTGGGAAGTGAGAAGTAAGAGGGAAAGTGAGAGAGGGCGGCTGGGGAAGAAGGTTCCCTGGCCGCCCTTTCTGCTTCCCGTCTCTCCTTCCCACCTCTCACCTCTCACCTCTCACCTCTTACTTCTCACCTCTCACCTCTTACTTCGAAGCGCCCGGTCCGCCGCCTGGGTCAGCTCGGCCGCCGTCGTGCCATCGCGAGGGAACACGGCCGATCCGACCTTCACCTGAAGCGAGACTACCTCGCTGGCTGTGGTATGAGCCGGCTGCTCGCCGAGCACTCGATGAAGCTTCTCCGCAAGGACCGTGGCCCCGGACGTACTGGCGCCCCGCAGCAGCATGCCGAATGCCTCCCACCCGTACCGGCCGATCACATCACTTGCTCGCACATTGGATCGAAACACCGAGGCTGCGTGGAGCAGGACCTCGTCCCCCGCCCGTGGCCCAAGTCGTTCGCTCAGCTTGCGGAACCCCTCGAGCTCGAAAAGCACGAAGGCGAGCGACTCGCCGTGGCGCCGGCTGTAGTCAACCGCGGACTCCAACTCCGCCATCAGGGTTGCTTGGTTGAGGAGACCGGTTACACCGTCACGATGGACCATCTCCCGTAGCCGCCGCCCCCGGGTCGCGCGCGAAATGACGGTCTGCGCCACCAGCTCAGGCTCGGCGGCCACCGAGAGGAAGTCATCCGCGCCGGCTCTGAGGGCGGCTACCCGGTCGGCGGCCGCGTCGTCCCCGAGGAACACGACGGGAAGCAGGTGGTAGCGGGAGTCCTGCCGTATCACCCGGGCGAGCGCGAAGGGATCCGACCCGACCAGGCGAGTGTGGAGCAGCAAGAGGTCCGGCATCTCCCGCTCGAGCATTTCGTGGACTACCTGCGTCGGCAGACAGCGGGTCACCCGCACGTTGGCCTGCTCCAGTGGCGGGATAATCCGGGACGCGAGCACTGCATCATGATCCACCAGCAGCACGTTCGACGGGGGAGGGCCGATCCGGGCGAAGGTGCGGGCATAGCGGGGAAGCTTCTGCTCCACCTGTTCGGCGGAAAATACGGCGTCCACCCCTGCGGCGATGGCACGGAGGCGGTCTACGCCTCGAAGAGTCTCCACCAGCACGACTGCTCCCGGCCGCCTGCTCGAGTCATTGGTCCAGGCTGATGCTACGGCGGAGGGGTCGCCGTCGCCGGCCTCGCCTCCGATCACCAACAGGTGGGGCAATGCCTCGATCGGTGTTGCCGCCGGGTCATCGTGCCGGCTGCCGAAGCCAACCTCGTATCCCGCGCTCCGCAACTCCTGCGCGATCCTCTCGCGCTGCGGGCTCGGCCGCATGACGAGCAGAGCGCGGGGGACCACCTCAGCAGGCTTACCCGCTGCCGACGCATCGAGCTGCGTATCCGAGCGCCGGACCGACTCCTCCAGGCGGTCGAAGATGAGAGCCAGCCCTTTGGAGTCCTGCAGCCCAGGATGGGAGCCGAGATAGTGTTCGCCTTCCCGGGCAATGGCGCTGAGATCCAGAAAACCGAAGGAGCCGCCGGATCCGGCCAGTCGATGGAGACGGGCCTTCAGGGAACCCGCGGCCTCGGCACTGCCCTGGCGCATCATGGCGAGGTCGGCACGCAGCTCCTCCAGACGCGCCGGCATAGACGCGAGGTACTCTCGCTGAAGCTCCAGAAAAGCGGTGTCGAGTGGATCACCCATTTGGCGCACCGAACTGCTCCAGGGCCAGCCGCGCGGCGGCCACAAAGGCCGGCGCGGTGCTCCAATGGCCGCGAACCTCGCTGCCCTGACGGGAGCCCACAATCGCACTGCGGTCGTCCACCACCGCAATGATCGGCATGCCGGGCCAGCCGTGATCCCCAGATACTAGCTCGACCGAAACAAACCCGAGATCGACCGGACCGGTGGACCAGAGGGAGACGGGCAAACCGGCCGAGACTGGGCGACGCAATGCCGGGGCAAGGAGAGGAAACGCGTCGGGCGGTGCAAGCAGGCCCACCGAGCGGCTGGCCCGGGCGACATCGTGAGTGATCAGCTGCAGCACGGCTCGCCCGGATTCGATTTCCACCACCGTCGGGGTGCTCGGGACTGCTATCGTCTCCAGGTCGGTGCTGAGCCGATCGAGGGCAAGGCCATGGTTATGCGCGATACGAGCGATGAGACCGGCCGGTGCCTCGGGGCGATACTGTCGGGGGCGTCCTCCCTCGACCCGGGCCGCTCCCTTGGCGACGAGGCCCTCGAGGGCGCTGTAGGCGTTGGCCCGCGCCAGACCGGCCGACCGTGCGATCGCGTACCCGGTCCCGGGCCCGCTGGTCAGGAGGACCTCGTAGACCAGGCTCTCGGTCGGGGTGAATCCGAAGTGGGTGAGGTCGATGCGAGACACGGATAGTAGTATGACATACTACCCATTGGCTCGCAAGACTGCTTCAGGAATAGCTGAGGGACCAGCCGAGTACCTTGGCGATGACCGCCAAGCGAAAGGTGATATCCACCTCTTTTCCCTCGGTGGTCTTTGCATCGAGGTGAAGGGGGTAGTAGTGGTAGGTGATTTTGTTGCCCTGCTTGGGCAACGAGCGGAGGTTCTTGGGCCGCCAGACTCCGTTCTCGTCGCAATCCTTGAGCAGCCGCGCCAGGACCTTCGTTGCTACCGGGGCCCACTCCAGGGCCCCCATCCGGGCGAGTAGCTCTATGTAGTGCAAGGCCAGGGGGATGTCCTTGGCTTGTCCCTTGGCGTCAGCCTCGATGGGTTCGCCGAGGATGAGGTGCTGAGGCCGCACGGTCTTCTTGCCGACCTGGATTACGAACGCCTTCTTCGGCGCAGGTTGGGTGAGATAGTGGCCCAGCCGCTCGGTAAAGCCGGCCCTCTCCCGTTGGAGGTTCGGCATAGATGCCAGCATTGCGACAGAATACCAGCTCGGCGGATGGGCTTCGGGGTGCAGAACGATCTGCTTGCCCGCCTTAAGGAACGGCTTCTCCGCCAGCGGGCTCCTAAGAAATTGGGAGATGGCGCTGGCAATCTTGTGGCCGGCACCCCTGAGGCGGGGATCATCGAAGTATCCGGCCTCGGCCAAGGCTGCGGAGGAGGCTTCCCGCATGATCCCGCGGGCCCAGGCCTCAGCCTCGGGGTCAGACTTGACGCTCTTCTGGAACTCGAACAGGAGAGAAGGGTCTTCGTCCCGCGACAGAATGCGGAAGAGGACCCGGTCGGCGAGCTTGAAGGGGCGGCTCGATCGGGGCCACTCGAGCTGGAGAAGACGGCGGTACTGGGGGATGGTGCCGACGTCTTTGACCCCTTGGGCGATCGACGTGGCCAAGCCAAGCAAGTTTCCACCCCAAACGCCGTTGTCTTTCTGCTTCTTCACGACGGCGAGGGCGGCTTTGGACTCCAGAATGCCCTGCTGGGCGGCCTCGACAACCTCGGGGGAGGCGTAGCCCTCGGGCGCCAGCTCACGGTAGGTACGGTACCGTATGGACGCCCCGGCGTTCTCGAGCAGCCATGTCAGCGGGATCCGGTGCTCGGAAGGCAGGTCCAGAATAGCTCCGGGGGATCAAGGGGCAGGCGCTGGGCGGCGGCAAAGATAGTGCGAGACGGGAAGGACGGGAAGGA
>JAXDMF010000351.1:0-9466 GCA_034666205.1 Gemmatimonadales bacterium | reverse complement strand
CCCCGCTTCCCCGCTTCCCCGCCCGTCGCGGAGATCCTCTCCCTCCTCAAGGAGACGTACCCCGACGCGCGCTGCGCCCTCGAATACCGGAACGCCTACGAGCTGCTTTGCGCCACCATCCTCTCGGCGCAATGCACCGACGTACGGGTCAACATGGTCACTCCTACCCTGTTCTCTCGGTACCCCACAGCGTTCGAGCTGGCCCGGGCTCAACCAGCCGAGGTGGAGGAGATCATCAAGTCCACCGGCTTCTTTCGCAACAAGACTAAGAGCCTCATCGGGATGGCTCAGGCAGTGGTAGCCGATCACAACGGCGAGATTCCCCAGACCATGGAGGAGCTGCGCCGGCTACCCGGGGTCGGTCGCAAGACGGCGAACGTGGTATTGGGGAATGCGTACAACATCAACGAAGGGGTGACCGTAGACACTCACGTTGGCCGCCTGAGTGGACTTCTTGGTCTGAGCGCAGAGCAGGATCCGGTCAAGGTCGAGCAGGACCTGATGAAGCTCTTCCCCCAAGCAGACTGGGGCCTCCTGTCGCACCTGCTGATCTTCCATGGCCGGCAGGTCTGCATCGCCCGCCGTCCGAGATGCGCGGAGTGTGTTTTGGCGCCACTCTGTCCCTCGGCGAGACTGTAACCAGCGCACCTGCCACGGGCAGGGTTCTTGCACTTGGCTCCACTGGTTAGGTTTACCTTCCCCCGACTTTCAAAACGCGAGCCGTCCAGCTGATCAGCGGACAAGCTATTGCCCGCCGTGAGGTAGCGGTGCCCGAGCCCGCCGGGATTGCCGCCTCACCCAGCCATCTAGCCGCACCTGCCTACCGGCGGGTGTTAGTCGTTGCACCCCAGCCTTTTTATCAGGATCGTGGCACCCCGATAGCAGTTCGCCAGGTGCTGGAGGGGCTTAGCCAACTCGGGTACTCCGTCGATCTTCTTACCTATCCGGTCGGGCTCGACATCCAGGTTCCCGGCGTGCGCCTGGTTCGGGCGGCAAACCCGTTTCGTATCAAACACGTGCCGGTGGGCCTCTCAGCCAAGAAGATTCTGCTGGATATCCCACTCACGCTCGCGCTTCGAGCCCGGCTTAGTCAGGGTGCATATACCTGCGTTCACGCGGTAGAGGAAGCCGCGTTTCCCGCCGTATTGTTGGGTCGGCACTACAAGTTGCCGGTAATTTACGACATGCAGTCCAGCCTTCCGGAGCAGCTTGCCACATATAAGGGCCTGCGCACCACACCCATCCGCTACCTGTTGAACGGGCTGGAGACCTGGCTTCTGAGACGGGCCGACTTTGTGGTCTGCAGTGCCGGTCTGGCGAACCAGGTACGACAGGTTGCTCCCCAGACGAAGCTGCGCGAGTGGCACTACCCAAGTGTCATGGTGCCCGCGGAAAAAAGCGATGCGGACAGGCTTAGGCGGCGTTTAGCCATCCCGCCGGGTGTACCGGTGGTGCTCTATGGAGGAACCTTCGAAAGTTACCAGGGATTAAGCCAGCTGATTAAAGCCATTCCACTGGTGCGGTCCCAGGTGCCTGAAGCCACGTTCGTTCTGGTGGGGGCCGAGAACGGTAGCGGCACGGCCGTTCGCGCTCAGGCGGCCGATCTTCTCCAGTCAGGCGCCCTGCGAATCATCGATCGCCAGCCCCGGCATGAGATACCGGGCTACCTCGGTCTCGCCGATGTACTGGTCTCGCCGCGGCTGCACGGGGGCAATCTGCCACTCAAGGTGTTCGACTATCTGGCCGCCGGACGCGCCATCGTTGCGACCGACATCCCGACCCACCGCGCCGTACTCAATGAAGAGCTGGCGGTGCTCGTTCCGCCCCATAGCAATGATCTCGCGCGAGGAATCGTGAGCCTTCTTCGCGATCCCGAGCGCGCCGACCGACTCGCCCGTGCCGGCCGCAGATACGCCGAGCAGCATCTCGGGTGGTCGGGGTTCGTTGAATCCCTGGGCGATCTCTACGAGGACGTGCACCGGCATGCGCCTGCCCGTCGAGCCTGAGCCCCCCATCCCCGGATCTCGTCTGGTTTCCGTAGTCATCCCCGCCCGCAACGAAGCTCGTGCGATTGCGGCGGTGATCCATGGCGTGCAGGCGCAAGGCCATGCGGGTGTGGCCCTGGAGATCATCGTTGTGGATGACGGGTCGGACGATGACACCGCGGCGGTCGCTCGCCTCGCCGGCGCGATGGTGCTGGAGCTCGAGCCGAGGCCGGACGGGGGGAATCCAGCCAGGGCAAGGAATTGTGGCGCTGCGATGGCCACGGGTGATCCCATCATCTTTCTCGATGCGGACTGCACTCCCGCGGCCGGATGGCTCACCCGATTACTGACGGCCCACGACGCCGGGGCCGCAGTGGTAGGCGGTGCGTTGGACCTGCCCCAGCGCTTACCGATCACCGCCCGCTGCGACTATTACTGCGGATGGTATCACGTGCATTCCCGCCGCCGCGCCGGCCCGGTTCCGAACCACCCGCCGGGCAATCTGAGCGTCCGCCGCCGAGTCTTCGCGACCAGCACGGGCTTCACCGAGCAGCAGCCCGTTGCCTACGCGCACGAAGAGCTGGCCTGGCAGGGAGAGGTGCAACGCTCGGGAGGAAGGATCGTCTTCGAGCCCAGGGCGATCGTCCATCACCACAATCGACCCGGCTTCATGAACCTGCTCAAGCGGAACTACCGCTGGGGCTTCAGTGCCATCGAGAGTAAGGCTACGACCGGCGCCGCCCGCCACGCATGGGCGTATCGCCATCCCGCGTTTCTGGTCGCTGCCAGCGTCCCTCTCGCAATCGCCAGCACGGGCTATGTCATCGGCTGCTGGCTGCGCGCCGGCGTGGTGGAGCCACTCATCATGTTGCCGGTAGTGCTTGCCGCCCGATTGGCCTACTCAGCGGGTTTCGCGGCGGGCGGAATCCGCTGGATGCGCCACGGTACCCTGGCTCCCGTGACCAGACCACGCTGGGAATGAGTACGCCGCTGAGGATCACGGCCGCCGTCTGCACTCGCAACCGCCCGGGGCAGCTTGCGCGTGCTCTCGAGTCGCTTGTCGCCCAGTCTCCGCCACCGGCCGAGGTCATGGTCATCGACAACGCCCCCGACGACCACGCCGCAGCCTTGCTCATCGCCGAGCGGTTCCCCGGCGTGCGCTACCTGAGAGAGCCGGTCCCCGGACTCGACTTCGCCCGCAATCGGGCGCTCCATGCGGCGTTGGGTGACATCGTGGCATTTCTGGATGACGACGCGGTGGCCGGTCCCGGCTGGTGCGAGGCACTGAGACTCGTTTTCGAGGCCGAGCCGAAGGTGGCCGTCTGCACCGGCCAGGTCGAGCCTCTGGTCCTGGAATCTCCCGGCCAGATCCTATTCGAGGTAAACGGCGGGTTCGGTCGAGGAGACCGGCGGATCCGGCTGCCGGACGACGCCGCCCGATCCCTGCACGGATGGCCGGCGCCGCTGATCGCGTGGGCGGTGAGCGTGGGGAGCGGCTGCAGTTACGCGGTCCGGCGCGCGGTAGCCCTGGAGCTGGGGGGCTTCGACGAGGCGCTCGATCTGGGAGCGCCGCTGGCCGGAGGCGGCGACCACGATCTGCTCTGGCGGGCCCTGGAATCCGGGTGGCTGGTCGAGTATCAGCCCGCGGCGCTGGCGTGGCACGAGCATCGGCGGGAGCTGGCGGCGGTCCACAGCCAGATCGTCGGCCACCAACGCGCGCTGCTCGCCTTCCTCAGCAAGCACTTGGCCCACGCGTCGTTCAGGTCCCGGCTCCCCCTCCTGGCCTACCTGAGCTGGCGGTTGCTGAAGCCCGGCGTCCGACTGGTCCGGCGGGGATTCGGCCGCGATCCGCTGCCGACCGCCGTTCTGCTGCGAATGTGGTGGAACTGCTGGGCCGGCCTGAGTGCCTATCCCCTGGCCCGGCGGGTGGCCCGCTCGCGCCGGGAGAGGTACGCGGCATGAGCGCCGTGCATCCAACCCCCGGATGGGCCACCTCCCCGAGCCGGGCCCATCAGGTATGGCGCTTCCGAGAGCTGCTGCGCCAACTCATTCTCCGGAATCTCAAGGTGAAGTACCAGCGATCGCTGCTGGGCTTCGTCTGGACCTTCCTCAACCCGCTGCTCACCGTGGCCATCCTGGTTCTGGTGTTCAGCCACGTGGTGCGCATTCCGCTGCCGGATTACTGGGCGTTCGTGCTGAGCGGCTATTTCGTGTGGAACTGCATCCTCCAGACACTCAATACCGGGACGTACATCTTCGCCGAGCACTCGCGGCTCACTCGCAGCGTTGCCTTCCCGAGTGAGATCCTGGTGCTGGGCGCGGTCGGCTCGCGCCTGCTGGAATTCCTGGCCGAGATCGCGCTCATTCTCGTGCTGCTGGTCGCGTTCCATCATCACCAGGTACCGGCCAGCTTTGCCCTGCTCCCGATCCTGCTGGCCATCCAGGTCCTGCTGGTGATCGGTTTGGCGCTCCCGATCGCGACTCTGTCGGTCTTCTATTACGACGTGCAGCACGCGCTGCCGATCGCCCTGACGACGCTGTTTTACCTCTCCCCTGTCTTCTATCCGGCCCAGATGGTGCCGGAGGTGGCCCGCCCGTTCTATTTCCTGAACCCGATTGCGGGCCTGCTCACGCTCTACCACGAGATCCTCTACGCCGGCCGGATGCCGTCGCTCACCCTGCTCTTCGGGATGATCGCCGCGGCACTGCTGGTCTACGTGATCGGCTATGCCATTTTCAACCGCTACTGCAGCGTCTTCTCCGAAATCGTCTGACCGCGCCGTTGAGGCCGCGGTTGAGCTTCGGGGAGTCTCGAAGCGGTTCTACTATTACGAGCACCGCACCAGCAGCCTGCGAGAGTGGTTTATCCGCCGGATCCTGCACCGGCCGCTCAACGTACGGCGGGCCGAGTTCACCCTCCGGAGCTTCGATCTCCGGGTCGGGCACGGCGAAGCGGTGGCGTTGATCGGCTCCAACGGCTCCGGCAAGAGCACGGCGCTGCGCCTGATCGCCGGGATCTACCAGCCCTCCAGCGGATCGGTCCAGACCCGCGGCCGGCTCACCGCAGTCATCGAGCTGGGAGCGGGATTCCACCCGGAGCTCACTGGTGCGGACAACGTGGCGCTCTATGCCGCGGTCCTCGGCCTCGGGCGCAAGGAGCTGATGGCCCGCTTCGACGAGGTGGTGGACTTCGCGGAGATGCGGGAATTCATGGACACGCCTCTCAAGTACTACTCCTCCGGCATGGAGGCGCGGCTCGCTTTCTCCGTTGCCGTGTGCCTCCAACCGGACATCCTGCTCCTCGACGAGGTGCTCGCAGTCGGAGATCAGGCGTTCCGGGATCGTTGTCTGGCCCGACTCCGGGCTTACCACGCCGGCGGCGGCACGCTGATCCTCGTGTCCCATGAGGTAGAACAGGTTCGCGAGCTCTGTTCCCGAGCCGTCTGGCTGGAGCATGGGGTACTGCGAATGGATGGCGACGTGGACCAGGTGCTCGCGGCCTACCGGGCCAGCGACTCACTCGATCGAAGCAGAGGAGCCTCGTGATCGTACCGACCATTGAACCGCTGGTCTCGGTCGTCCTTCCCTGCCTCAATGAGGAAGCGGCGATCGGCAGCTGCATCGAGAAGATTCAGCGCACGTTCGCGAAGGCGAACATCGCCGGAGAGATCGTGGTCTGTGACAACGGATCCACCGACCACTCGGTCGCGATTGCCGAGCGCATGGGGGCGCGGGTGGTGCACCAGCCCATGCGCGGCTACGGCAACGCCTACCTCAAGGGCTTTGCCAGCGCTCGTGGGCAGTACCTGATCATGGGAGATGCCGACGATACCTATGACTTCACCCTCATCCCGAAGTTCCTCGAGCTGCTCACTACGCAGGGGTACGACTTCGTCACCGGCAGCCGCTATCTCAACGGCGGGCACCGCCACATCACGCCGTTGCATCGGATCTTCGGGAATCCGGCACTCACCGCGATCCTGAACCGACTCTTCGGCACCAAGTACACCGACGTGTACTGCGGGTTTCGGGGCTTCAGCCGCCGGGCTTATGATCTGATCCGCCCGATGACTCCCGGAATGGAGTTCAACCTGGAGCTGGCCATCAATGCCGGGCTTGCGGGATTGCTGGTGGGCGAGATCCCGATCGAGCTGGGACCGCGCAAGGGCGAATCGAAGCTGCGCACGTTCCGCGACGGGTGGCGCAGCCTGCGCATGATGCTGCTCTACTCGCCCAACACCGTGTTCCTCCTGCCGGGATCCGTTCTTCTGGCTCTCGGCCTCGCGATTCACCTGGCCACACTGCTCGGCGCCGTGCGGTGGGACGGGCGTGCGGCCGCAGGGGTTACCGGGGTGTTCGCCACCATTTTCAGCGTAGTCGGCTTCCAGATTCTGAGTCTCGGGCTCCATGCCAAGACGTACTCTTGGAGCCGGCGGTTCGACCCGCACAACCGGTCGCTGGAGCGCTTCTATCACCGCTTCAAACTGGAAACCGGGCTGCTCCTGGGCGGAGGCCTGGTCCTGGCCGGTGGCGTCGTGCTGGCCGCACTGATCATCGAGTGGCTGCGCTCCGCTTTGCTGCCGCTTCCCAATCCCGCGTGGGCCTCGTTCGGGGCGACGCTGTTCATTGTCGGGTGCAGCACGCTGTTCTCCTCGCTGTTCATCTCGGCGATGTCCATGGAGCGGCGGGGGAGCTAGATGCCGCGAGGCTTGAAGGTGCGGCTTCCCCAGCAGGTGAGCACTCGATATCTGGTGGTGCTCGCCTTGCTTGCCGTGGCGCTATGGGTGCCGCGGCTGCGAGGGCCGCTCGATCTCCGTTACGACGCCGGCGTCTACTACATCCTGGGCACGTCACTCGCCGAAGGGCGAGGTTACCGCCTGCTGAACGAGCCCGGCGATATCCAAGCGATTCAGTATCCCCCCGGTCTGGCGGCGCTGGTCGCCGTGCACCAACGCCTCGCCGGAACCAGCGACCCGGCGGTGGCGGGTCATTGGCTGCGGATCACCTACGCCGCGCTCTTTCTGGCCTACATACTCGCCGTGTACCTCCTCGCCGTTCGATACCTGCCCCCGGGTTTCGCGTTTCTCACGGCGCTGATCACCCTGCTCCACGTCCATACCAGCTGGATGTCGGATCTCCTGTTCGCGGAGATCCCGTTCGCGCTGGCCACGGTCCTCTTTCTGCTCGTAGCCACCGACCGGGAGCGGCCACGTACCGGGCTCGCCGGCGGCCTGGCAATCGCCGCCTACCTGCTCCGAAGCGTGGGAATCGCCGTCCTGGTGGCATGGGTCGCGGAGAGCTTTCTCCGGCGGAATCCGCGCCAGCTGATTACCCGAGCGGCAATTTGTCTCGTGCCGGTGCTTGGCTGGCAGTTGTATATCGGGCGGGTGCAGTCGAACGCCGAATACGCTCACCCGGCGTATGCCTACCAGCGCGCGCCGTACCAGTATTACAACGTGAGCTATCTGGAGAATATCCGGTATGTGGATCCTTTCGTGCCGGAGCTGGGGACGGTGTCCGCGGGCGAGATGGCCGGGCGCGTCGGCGGAGCGCTGGTTCGGATGCCAAGCAGCCTGGGCGAAGCGGTGAGCTCCCGGGCCGAGTGGTCGGAATCTCAGATCAAGCGGCTCAATACCGAGGTGCTGTCCACCCCGATACCACTATGGATCGTAAAGGTTCCCCTCGTGCTCCTGGGCGTGCTCTCGTTGGCCGGCCTGGTCCTCCTGGCGCACTGGGGAGAATGGCTCATCCCACTTTATGTCCTGGGCTCGATAGCGCTGGTAGGCCTGACGCCCTGGCCGGGGCAGTTCGAACGTTACCTGGCCCCGCTCACCCCGCTCCTGGCGCTCGCGCTGCTGGTGGCATTGCTTGGTTTCCGGGAATGGCTTGGCACGACATCGAGGTGGCGGACCCGCCGGCTCGGCACGGTAATCCTGGTGACGGTGCTGGTGGGCGTGCTGGGGCAGGAATGCTTCGCGATTTACAAGGTGTATACCAAGCAGCACCGCGTGGTCGAGTATTCGGATGCCCAGGGCAGACGGCATGAACAGCGACTCTTCTTCTATACTCAGGCCTGGCGCACCCATGATGCGGCGCTCGATTGGCTCCGCGGCGTCGCCCGCAGGGACGATGTGGTTGCCACGTCGACCCCCCACTGGGCCTATCTCAAGAGCGGGACTCGGGCGATCCTGCCGCCATTCGAGGCCGACGTCCGAACCGCCCGACGACTGTTGGACGCGGTGCCGGTCAGGTATCTCGTGGTGGACAGCCTGGAGTTCGTGGATGTGAGCCGGCGCTATGCGGCACCCGTGGCGCGGGCCTACCCCCGCGAGTGGAAGCTGATCTACGCCTCGCCTGACAGCACCTCCCGGATTTACCGCCGGGTGGATGCCGCAGTGGTTGCGGCGAAGACCGGCCCGTTACTCGGGGCGAAGTAGAGCAGCTCGGCGGTGCGGATCGTATGGGTCTCGGTGAGCGTTGCGTTGCGGCGGAGCCAATCCTCCTCCGGGGCGGACTCCCCCAACCGGTGCACTTTGACCAGAGCGACGCGGCGGCGCCCGGCAAGCAGCGCCTCCAGGTCGTGGGGCACACGGCGGGTTCCCAGTTGACCCACCCAGGTGGCGACTGGAACGGAAGGCGCCATGTATCGGGTTACCCCGAGCACTCCCGATGGTATCGAGTGCACGATCACAAGGTCTCCGGGCCTGGCCCAGTCAGAGAGCTCGCGACCCACTCGCACGTAAGGCTCCCACGCTCGGGAATCCCGGAACACGCCACGAATCCCCGGGGCCCAGGCACTGAGGATGAGCGCGAGCAGCACGGCGTTGGACCGAGGGGTGAGGCGGCTCAGGGCGAAGCCGACGAGCAGCATAGCGACGGGCAGCGCGGACAGCGCGTAGCGAGCCATCAGCGAAGCAAAGGTCCCGCGCATCAGGTCGAAGACGACGGGGCCGACACATGCCGCCAGGAGCCAGAGCCACAGCAGGAGCGGCACCGGCGCAAACAACGGCTTGAGACCCCTGCGCCAGATGGCCAGGGCAAGCAGGAGAAACAGAGCCGCGAGAATCCGGTCCATCCACCTGGAGCCGCCCCAGATCCCGCGGCCGGCAAGGAGATTCCAGGCCAGGAGCACCGGCGCGCTCAACGCTTGTGCCAGGGAGAGCGGGCTGTTGAGCCAGGAGCCGGTCACGCGCCAGCGACGCAGGCTGGCGGGTAGCTCCGCGTACCAGGGGAGAGTTGCCGCGGCGGTGGCGAGAACGGCAGCCAGGACGGGTGGCCGCGCAGAGCGCCCCGGGTACAGCGCTATCCAGAGCACGCCTGCTGCCCAGACGAAGGCGAAGAAGTAGTGAGTGAGGAAGCCGGCGGCGCCGACGAAGGTCCACAATAGAAGAGTCCCTGGCCGGCTGCCTCGCTCGTGCAGCCGCAGCGTGAGCCAGATGAAGGCGAGCGCCAGGAACCAGAGCATCGAGTACATGCGCGCT